>NZ_JBVAYV010000002.1:0-221884 GCF_055412805.1 Pseudarthrobacter kochi | reverse complement strand
CATTCCGAACCCGGAAGCTAAGACCCACAGCGCCGATGGTACTGCACCCGGGAGGGTGTGGGAGAGTAGGTCACCGCCGGAACATCATTAAACGGTCGAGGACCCCCAACACAGTTGGGGGTCCTCCCGCATTTAACCCCAAACCACAATGGGAACGTTGGTCCACCCGGCGTCGTTGTGGTTCGGTAGGCTCGATTCGACAGCCCGATAACCGCTTCCGCACAAAGGACTCCTTCATGACCGCACGGACCATTGTCATCACCGGAGCCAGCGACGGCATCGGCGCGTCGGCCGCCCGGTCCCTGAGCAAACAGGGGGAGCGGGTGGTCGTCGTCGGGCGTTCCCCAGAGAAGACCGAGCGGATCGCGACGGAGATCGGCGCGGACTGCTTCGTCAGCGACTTCGCCGAGCTGGCACAGGTGCGCCACCTCGCCGCACAGCTGAAGGAGAAGTACCCGCGGATCGACGTCCTGGTCAACAACGCCGGCGGCATCATGGGCCGGCGCCAGCTCACCGTGGACGGCCACGAGAAGACCTTCCAGATCAACCACCTGGCCCCGTTCCTGCTCACCACCGAGCTACTCGACGTGCTCACGGCCAGCAACGCCACCGTCATCAACACTTCCAGCGCCGCAAACTCGCTCTACGGCAAGCTGGACCTCAACGACCTTGAGGTAGCGAACAAGTACTCCGCCAACCTCGCGTACGGCAACGCCAAGCTGGAAAACATCCTCTTCACCGCGGAGCTGAACAACCGCTACCACGCAGCAGGGATCTCGACCGCAGCCTTCCACCCTGGCGTCGTGGCCACCAACTTCGCCGCCAACACCACCAGCCCGTTCCGCTTCGTGTACCGGAGCTTCCTCAACAGGTTCATGCTGAGCCCTGAACAGGGCGCGGACACTCTCGTGTGGCTCGCCACGGCCACGCCGGGTCAGGACTGGATCTCCGGCGCCTACTACGCGAAGCGCGCGCTGGCTAAGGCCAACAAGCTGGCGTACGACGCGGAAATCGCCAGGGAGCTGTGGGACCGCAGCGAGGCGATGGTGTCACAGGACGTCGACAAGCTGGACTCCCCGGCGTAACGACATCCTGCTCGTAAAGCGTCGCTGTTGGTCCTGCCGGTTCTGAGGGAGCGCCGCATGGGCTACCGTGCGGCGTCGACCTTGTCGATCGCCGTCAGCGCGCTTTCCATGGTCCCGGCCAGTTCACTGGCCGGGGCCGGCTTGGCGAACAGATAGCCCTGCAGGGAGTCGCAGCCGCGCTCCATCAGGTACCGGGCCTGGGCGGGAGTCTCGATGCCCTCGGCTGTGACCTTCAGTCCCAGGTCATGCGCGGCAATGATAATGGTGCCGAAGAACGGCAGGTGTTCCTGGCCTGTCTTGATCATGGCCACAAAGGAGCGGTCGATCTTGACCTTGTCCAGCGGCAGTTCCTTAAGCCGGCCCAGGGACGCGTAGCCCGTGCCGAAATCGTCCATCGCAATCCGCACGCCGGCCGCCCGCAGCTGGCGGAGCTGGCGCAGCACGTCCGAGTCCGACTCAAAGAACACACTCTCGGTCAGTTCCAGCATCAGCTGGCGCGGATCCACGCCGGTGGACGCCAGGATTGCCAGCACGTCCGTGGCGAAGTCGCGGTTCTGGAACTGCAGGCCGGAGACGTTCACCGCGACGCTGTACGCGGCGTCGCCGGCCAGCCAGGGCCGGATTTCGGCGCAGGCCCGGCGCATGACCTCGTCGCCGATCTCGCGGATCAGGCCGCTCTGTTCGGCCACGGGAAGGAATTGGTTGGGCGGGACCAGTCGGCCGTGCCGTTCCCAGCGCGCAAACGCCTCGAACTGCACCACCGCCCCGAGCCCGGGGTTCACCACAGGCTGGTAATGGACCGAGATCTGGCCCAGCTCCACCGCCTGCCGGAGCCCGGCCTGGCCTTCGGCCTTGCTCGCCACGGTGTTCAGCATCTCCGGCCGGAACCGCAGCCAGGCATTCTTGCCCCCGGTCTTCGCCGCCGTCATGGCCGCGTCGGCCTGCCGCAGCAGCTCCGCGCCGTCGAGCGTCCCGGCGGTCCGGGAGGCCAGGCCCATGCTGACGGCGGGCCGGATCGGCGAGCCGCCGGCGCGCACCGGCTCGTACAGGGACTCCCAAATCCGCTTGGCCACCGCGTCGGCGTTGAGGCATTCGGTCAGCAGCACCACGAATTCGTCGCCTCCGATCCGGGCCACCGTGTCGTGCGGCCGGACGCAGTTGCGCAGCCGGCTTGCGACCTCCACCAGGAGCTCGTCCGCGGAGGAACGGCCCAGCATGTCGTTGAGGTTCTTGAAGTCATCCAGGTTCAGCAGCAGCACGTCCACCGGGTCCGGCCGGCGCAGCGCCGCGGCGAGCCGCTCGTTGAAGAGGGTGCCGTTGGGCAGCGACGTCAGCGGATCACGGAGCACCCCGGCCCGCAACTGGTCATCGTGCGCGGCGAAGGCGGCGGGAACGGCCGCGGAGGCAGCAAGCGTCCGACGGCGGTGCGTTGCGGCTTCCTCGGCGGCTCCGGCGCTGCCCTGGCTGGCGGCAGTGCTGGTCCCGGCAGTGCCACTCCCGGCAGCACCACTCCCGGACGGCACATCCGGACGGTGACCGGCGCTGCGGACCGAGAGCGCGACGGACCGCGCGGGCGAGCCGCTACCGGCGTCGGGCGGCAGCAGGGAGCAGGTGATCTCGACCGGGACTTCGGTGCCGTCGGCGCGGCGGCCGGAGCCGGCGAACGGCTGGCCGGAGCGGGGCGCGGACGCGCCGAGGCCGGACAGCACGCCGTGGAAGGGTTCGCGGGAGGCCTCGGCCAGGAGCAGGGATGAATCGGCGCCCAGCAGCTGGGCCCGGGAGTAGCCGAAGAGGTTTTCGGCGGCGGCGTTCAGGAAGGAAATGGACCCGTCCGGAGCGAGCAGCAACAGCGGATCCGGGCTGTGCTCCAGCAGTAGTTGTGCGAGTCCTGGTTCCATGTTTTGCCTGCCCCCCAAGCGACGGATGTGAAGTGGCAGCCAGCGTTGCGGAGAGCAAAGCGGGCTGCGCTCACTGAATCATATGTGGTGCGGGCGCCGTCAGTGATACGCGTCATGCCGTGCCGATTAATGTGTCTTTTCCGGCGGCGGCCGCAGCGTCGCCGGGCGCGTGATGCTACGCGGGCAGCCGGACACCTTCCAGCGCGGCAATGGCGGCGGCCGCGCTGCGGATGCCGCTCTCCCGGCGGGGCCCGGGCTGCGGGCGGGAGAAGAGGAAGCCCTGCAGGGCATCGCAGCCGTGGTCCATCAGGTATCGCGCCTGCTCAGGGGTTTCGATGCCCTCCGCCGTGACCTTCAGGCCCAGGCTGCGGGCCATGTGGATCATGGAGGTCAGGATGGGCAGCTTTTCCGCCCCGGTGCGCAGCATGGAGACGAAGGACTTGTCGATCTTGACGACGTCCACCGGGAGTTCCTGCAGCCGGCCGAGGGAGGAATAGCCGGTGCCGAAATCGTCCAGCGCCACCCGGACCCCGGCCCCGCGCAGGGTCACGAGCTGGGTAATGACCTGGCAGTGGGCGTCGAAGAACACACTCTCCGTTACCTCCAGCACCAGCTGGTGCGGGTCCACACCGCTCCACGCCGCAATATCCAGGACGCGCTCGGCGAAGTCCGGGTGCTGCAGCTGCACGCCGGAGACGTTGACGGCCAGCGACCGGGACGGGTCTTCCGCAAGCCAGGGCTGCAGCTCGGTGCAGCTGCGCCGCAGCACGTCAGCACCGATGTCCCGGATCAGGCCGCTGCGCTCCGCGGTCAGGATGAACTCATCCGGCGGAACCAGCTGGCCTTCCCACTGCCAGCGGGCCAGGGCCTCGAACTGCACGACTTCCAGTTTCTCCGTGGACACGACCGGCTGGTAGTGCACGACGATCTGCCCGAGTTCCACGGCCCGCCGCAGGCCGGCGGTCAGCTGGGTGCGCTCCAGCAGCGCGGCGAGCATCTCCGGGCGGAAATGCACGTAACAGTTCTTGCCCGCCTCCTTGGCCGCGTACATGGCCAGATCGGCCTGCCGCAGCAGCTCGGAGGACGTCATGGTCCCGGAGCCGCGCGAGGCCACGCCCAGGCTCAGGCCCGGCCGCATGAGGGTGCCTTCGATGGAGACCGGGGCATTCAGGGTGGCCACGATCCGCTGGGCCACGGTGTCGGCATCGTTGCAGTCGACCAGCAGGACGACGAACTCGTCCCCGCCAAGGCGTGCCACGGTGCCGTGCGGCCCGACGCACTGCTGCAGCCGGCGGGAGATCTCCACGAGCATTTCATCCCCGGCGTGGTGGCCCAGGACGTCGTTGACTTCCTTGAAGTCGTCCAGGTCCAGCAGCAGCACGTGCACCGGGCCGGGGGTCAGCAGCGCGTCGGCGGCGCGTTCGTTGAAGAGCATCCGGTTGGCCAGCCCTGTCAGGGGATCCTGGAAGGCGAGTTCCTTGAGCTTGTCGGCCTGTTCGGCGAGCTCCTCCATGGCACGGCGGGCCTGGTCCTGGGCGCGCTGCCGCGTGCTGATGTCGCGGAAGTTCCAGATCCGGCCCACGATCACGTCCGCGACCTTCTGCGGACGGGAGTTCAGCTCCACGGTGCGGCCGTCGGTGAACTCCAGCACGTCGTGGCTCTGCCGGGCCCTGTCGGCGTGCAGTTCCGCGACCTTCCGCAGGAAGTATTCCGGATCCAGCAGTTGCTGGGAGATGAACCTGACCAACGCCGTCGGGTCCTCTGCCGCGATCAGCTCCGGCGGCATGCCCCACAATTTGAGGTACTGGTCATTGATACCGGTAATCATGCCTTCGGTGGAGACCACCACGATCCCGTCGGCGGTAGTTTCCAGCGTCGCGTCGAGCAGCGAGACCGCCAGGCGGCGGCCCGAATCGGTGTCCTCCCGGTGGCTGCCGTCCCGGACGGCAACCGCCATCGCCGGGCCGTCGCCGAGCGTTACCAGCGAGCAGGTGATTTCCAGCGGTAGTTCGCTGCCATCCCGACGCCGGCCTGCCGCCGCGAACGGCCGGCGGCCCGCCGCGCTGCCGCGGCCCAGCCGGCCAAACATCCGCAGGAAGCCGCCGCGCTCGTCCTCGGAGAGCAGGATGTTGTGCCCGGCGCCGAGCAGCTGTTCGCGCTGATAGTCAAAGAGCCGCTCCGCTGCAGTGTTCACATACACGATGTTTCCGACCGCGTTCAGCAGCAAGAAGGCATCGGGGCCCTGTTCGAGCAGGCTCTCTTCAATCCCAGTTCCCACGGCGATACCGGCCCCCAAGCGACGGATGGTGTGTTGATGGCTGTCCGGGCCGGGGCCCGGGACAATGCGCTTCCTGCATCATAGGGTCCGTTTCGCCGGTGTCCAGTACCCGGGCACTGGAACGTGCCGCGTCACGGGGCGTTACCCGAGCGTTTCCGCCGCGTCACCGGTGCCCGGCGACCCGATCCCCCCGCAAGGCGGCGAACGCGTTGGCGGACCGGTCGATGGCGGAGGCCAGGGCCGGCTGGGCAACGGCGGCGGAGAACAGGAAGCCCTGCAGCCAATCGCAGTCCAGATTGATCAGGTATTCGGCCTGCGCGGGCGTCTCCACACCCTCGGCCGTGACGGTCAGGCCGAGGCCGTGGGCCATGGCGATCATGCAGCTGAGGATCGGCAGATTCTCCTCGCCGGTGCGGATCATGGAGGTGAAGGACTGATCGATCTTCAGGGTGTCCACGGGCAGCCCCTGGAGCCTGCCCAGCGAGGAGTAGCCGGTACCGAAGTCGTCCAGGGCGACCCGGACGCCCGCCTTGCGCAGGGCTGTGAGCTGCTGGATGACGTGGTAGTCGTCGTCGAAGAAGACGCTTTCGGTGACTTCCAGGACCAGCTGGCGCGGATCCACGCCGGCGGACCGCGCGACGGCCTGCACCAGCTCCGCGAAGTCCCCATGCTGCAGCTGCACCCCGGAGACGTTGACGGCCAGTGCGCGGGAGGAGTCCTCCGCGAGCCAGGGTTTCAACTCGGTGCAGCCCTTCAGCAGCACCTCGGTGCCGATCTCGACGATAAGGCCGCTGCGCTCCGCCGCCGGGATGAACTGCTCGGGCGGGACGGTTTCGCCGTCGCGCACCCAGCGGGCCAGCGCCTCAACCTTGACGACGACGCCGAGCCGGGACGAGACGATCGGCTGGTAGTGCACGGCGATCTGGCCGGCGTCCACGGCCACCCGCAGCCCGGCCTCCAGCTCGGTGCGTTCCACGAGCGACTTCATCATCTCCGGCCGGAACCGCAGGTACCTGTTCTTCCCGGCAGTTTTCGCCGCGTACATCGCGACGTCGGCGCGGCGCAGCAGCTCGGAGGCGTCCACGACGTCCTCGTGGATGGACGCCAGTCCCAGGCTCAGGCTCGGGCGCAGCATGGTCCCCTCGAGCCAGAGCGGCACCCGCAGGGAGTCGACGATCCGCTCGGCCACTGCCTCGGGGTCCAGCGAGCCGACCAGCAGCACCACGAATTCGTCACCGCCCAGGCGTGCTACAACGTCGTTGGGGCGGACACACTCGCGCAGCCGCCGGCCGACCTCGATCAGCATCTGGTCGCCGGCGTGGTGGCCCAGGATGTCGTTGACCTCCTTGAAGTCGTCCAGATCCAGGAGGAGGACGTCGACGGCGGTCCCGTACGGCCCGCGCAACGCTGCCGCGAGGTGGTCGTTGAAGAGCTGGCGGTTGGACAGGCCGGTCAGCGGGTCCTGGAACGCGAGGGCCTTGAGCTGCGCGGCCTGCTCGGCGAGGTCGGCCATGGCTTGGGTGATCTTGTCCTGCGCGGTCCGGGCCGGCGTGACGTCCCGGAAACTCCAGACGCGCCCGACCACCCGGTCCGCGACTTTCTGCGGGCGGGAGTAGCGCTCGAACGTCCGGCCGTCGCGGAAGTCCAGGACATCGTGGCTTTCCGCGGTGGGATCGGCGTAGAGCGCGGTGACCTTCTCCATGAACTGCGCGGGATCCGCCAGCTGGTCCACGACGAAGCCAAGGACGGCGTCGTCGTTTTGGGTGGACAGGAGTTCCCGCGGGATGCCCCACATGGAGACGAACTGGTTGTTGACACTGGCGATCCGGCCGTCCCCGCCGACCACCAGAATGCCGTCGGCCGTGGATTCCAGCGTGGCGCTGAGCAGGGACATGGCTTCCCGGAGTCCCGCATCCGCGACAAGCCGGTGGGACGTGTCCCGGACGGCGACGGCCATGCTGATGGGCGCGTCGGCGTTGTCCTCCGCCAGCAGCGAGCAGGCTACTTCGCCCTGGAATTCGGTGCCGTCCCGGCGGACACCGTAGGCCTCGACCGGGGGGAAGGCGGGGGCGGCGGGGGCTGCCGTGGCGGCGGCGGTGGCCGGGCCGGCGTCAGCGTCCTTGCGGAGGGCGAAGAAGATGCGCTGCAGGCCGCTGCGGAAGCCTTCGGCGAGGAGCATCCGGTGGTCCTGGCCCAGGAGCTCGTCGCGGGAGTAGCCGAACATGCGCTCGGTGGCGGCGTTGACGAAGCGGATGGTTCCGTCCTCGGTGATCACCAGGATGGCGTCGGGGCTGGATTCCAGCACCGCCTCGACGGCTGGGGCAGGGTGCGGCGAAGCCCTCACGCGGCCCACTGCCGTGAAAATATGAGACCACCGGTATGCCATTGATCAAGCCCTCCCCTCAGGAAATCATAGGGGTCCCGCCGCCGGCCCGCGTCCAAGCCGGGGGTGCGGCGTTTTGGGGGCCCCGGTTTCGGATGCCGGGTTTTTGCGGCGATGGCGGGTCAGGCGGGCCGGTATCCCGCGGGGCTCAGGCGGGCCGGGCCGGGGTTCGTTGGGCCGGTGCTGGTGGTCTTGGGACCGGTGGCCGTCGCACGGGCTGCGCGGCCCAGGCCGCGGACCGTCCAGCCCTCCGCCTCCCAGACGGCCGCGTCGAGGACGTTCCGGGCATCCAGCAGCGTCCGTCGCCGGACCAGGGTCCCGGCGTCGGCGGGTGAAAGCGAGGCGTACTCGTCCCACTCGGTGAGCAGCAGCACGAGTTCCGCCCCTTCCAGCGACTGGGACGTGGACGGCTCGAAGCGCAGCTGCGGGTAGCGCAGCCAGGCGTTGTTGATCGCGGCAGGGTCGGTCACCGTGACATGGGCGCCGGCCGCCGCCAGCTGCAGGGCGACGTCCAGGGCAGGGGAGTCCCGGATGTCGTCCGTGTCCGGCTTGAAGGCCGCGCCGAGCACCGTGAGCCGGCGGCCGTCGAGCTGGCCGCCGCACAGTTCCCGGGCCAGCCCGACCGTGCGGGATCGCTGGTCCCGGTTGATGGAATCCACGACGTCCATCCACTGGTCCACGGAATCCACCCCCAGCCCCGCGGCCTGGACCCGGAGGGAGCGGATGTCCTTGGGCAGGCAGCCGCCGCCGAACCCCAGACCGGCATGGAGGTACCGGCTGCCGATCCGCGGATCGAGGCCCATGGCCGCGCCCAGCTGTTTCACGTCGGCGCCCGTGGCGTCGCATAGCTCGGCCATGGCGTTGATGAAACTGAGTTTCGTGGCAAGGTACGCGTTCGACGCCGACTTGATCAGTTCCGCTGTGGCGAAGTTGCAGACCAGCCGCGGAATCCCGGCGGCCAGCAGGGGCGCGTAGACGGCGTCGAGGGCTGCGGTGATCGCGGTGCCGTCCTCCGGGACGCCGTAGACCAGGCGGTCCGGGACCAGGGAGTCCTTGACCGCGGTGCCCTGGCGCAGGAATTCGGGGTTCCAGCCCAGGAGCACGTCCGGCCGGGGGGACAACACGCCGCTGAGCATGTCCACTGTTCCGACCGGGACGGTGGACTTGCCCACGACGGCGGCGCCGTCGGCCAGGTGCGGGAGCAGCGCCTCCGTGGCGGCGACGAGGTAACTGAGGTCGGCGCCGTCGGAGGTCTTCGACTGCGGTGTGCCCACGCAGAGGAAATGCAGCTGCGCGCAGGCGGCGTCGGAGAATTCCGTGGAGAAGCTGAGCCGGCCGGAGGCGATGCCGTCGCGCAGGAGCTCGTCCAGTCCCGGCTCGAAGAACGGCGCCGCACCGCGGCCCAGCTGGTCCACCTTGGCGGCGTCGACGTCGATCCCGACCACGCTGTGGCCCATCGAGGCGAGGGTGGCCGCGTGCACGGCTCCGAGGTAACCGCAGCCGATCACGGAAATTCTCACAGGGCGACTCCTTGGGGATTGGTACTGGCTGTAGGGCTTGTCGGGGGCATGTCGGCGGCGAGGACCGCCTGGTAGTGCTGGACCAGCTCGGCACCCAGGGCGGACCACGTCCGTCCCTGGACCGAAGCGTGGGCGGCTGCCGCGAACGCGCGGCGCTTGGCGTCGTCGCCCATCAGGTCCATGACGTGGGACCGCAGCGCGCCGAGGTCGCCCGGCTCATACAGCCAGCCGGTGCGGGAGTTCTCGACGAGGTCCAGCGGGCCGCCGCGGCCCGTGGCGACCACCGGCACGCCCGAGGCCATCGCCTCCTGGATGGTCTGGCAGAAGGTCTCGAACTCGCCGGGGTGCACAAAGAGATCGAAGGACGCCACCGCGCGGGCCAGCTCCTCGCCGCCGAGGAACCCGGTGAAGGCCGCGTCCGGCAGGGCGTCCTGGAGGGCATGCCGCTGCGGCCCGTCGCCCACAATCACCAGCCGGGTTCCGGGAACATCGGCCAGCACGGCGAGGTCCTGCACCTGCTTTTCGACCGCGAGCCGGCCCACGTAGCCGATGATGCGCTCGCCGGCCGGGGCGACGGCGGCCCGCCACCCGGCGTCGCGCTTCTCCGGGGAGAACCGCTGGGTGTCCACGCCGCGGCGCCACATCTCGACCCGCGGAATGCCGCGGCCGCGGAGCTGGTTCAGCGCGAAGCTGGAGGGGGCGAGGGTCCGGGATGCCAGCAGGTGGATGTTCTCCACCCGGTTCCAGGCCCAGTTCTCCAGGAAGGGCACGCCGTACCGCCCGGCGTAGGCGGGGACCTCGGTCTGGTAGATGGCTATGGTGGGGATCCCCAGCTGGTGGGCGGCCTGTGCCGCGCGCCAGCCGAGCACGAACGGCGACGCCAGGTGGACCACGTCCGGTGCATAGTCGGCAAGGATTCGCTTGACCCGATAGACACCGCCCATCGCCACTCGAACGTTCGCGTAGCCGGCCAGCGGAACCGAGGGCAGCCGGTGGACATGCGCCCCGGAGACCTCGGTGGGGGCCTCCGTGTCCTGCGTGGACGGCGCGATCACGAGCACCTCGTCTCCGCGCTCCTGCAGATGCTCCAGGACCCGCAGGATCGAGTGGGTTACCCCATTCATGAGCGGCAGGAATGACTCGGCGACAATTGCGATCCTCACCCCTCCACAGTGCGGGGGCAGGCTTTCTGCGCGGGGGTGGGCGTATGGCGGGGGAGGGAAGAGTGGGTTAACGGGGTGTGGTTGGGGCGGGGATGCGGGGCGGGACGGGGATGCGTGGCGCCCCTGGGGCACCCCGTCCGCTGGACATGCCCTCCTGCCGGGCCAGGGCCTGGACATAATGCCTATGTGCGCTCTCGTTGCCACGAAGAATGAGCATGTCCACCGGGCAGGTCCGCGGCGCAAGGCTGGTTTGGGCTCGGGCCACCCCGTCCGCTGGACATGCCCTCCTGCCGGGCCAGGGCCTGGACATAATGCCTATGTGCGCTCTCGTTGCCACGAAGAATGAGCATGTCCACCGGGGGCAGGTCCGGCTGCACGCCCGGGAGCCGCGCGATTTACCCGAGATGGCCGCCAAGTCGAGGCCTCGGAGCGTCCCTGGAAGGCGGACAACCCGCCGAGTGTGCCGTACTCCGTGTGGCGCTTCTATCCGCGGGTGTCCTTCCTCAGGACCTCCGGCAGCTCATCAACGTAAACGGTTTGTGGCGGCTCGTAGTAGATGACCAGCACTTCCTCACCCACCGCGAAGACGCTGGCCTTGTCGAACGGGTGGGCGTGGAAGGCGCTTGTTCCGCCACGGAACGGCAGCATCACTTCGCCGATGGTGCCCGGCGCGATGCGTCCGGTCACCCGTCCGATCCTGCCGGTGAGGCTGCGGTCAACGTCCCTGTGCATCATGCATCCGGAGCTTTCGCGGGCCCCTTTGAATCATCCCGGCCGTTCCTAAGAGCGGACCTGAGAGCGGGGAGGTAGTCGCCCACCTGGGCCAGGATTCCGCCGATCATGCGGTTGATGCCCTCGCCGCCGTTGAGGACGGTGAGTTGTCCGACGTGGGCGAACGGTTCCGCTGCTGCCGCGATGATGGCCGGCATGTTTTCCGCCAGCTGCTGCGAAATAACAGCCTCCTGGTTCGTGCCGAGGGCCTCGGCGCGTGCCTTGATGCCGTCCGCCTCGGCCAGCGCCTTGGCCTTGATCGCCGAGGCAGCAGCATCGCCGCGGGCCTTCGTGGCCGCCGCCTCCGCCTCACCGGTAACCCGGGTGGCCCCGGCCGCAGCTGCCGCCGCCGTGGCATTGGCGTTGGCCTGCAGTTCCGTGCGCCTGGCATTGACCTCAGCTTCGAGCTCCGTGCGCCGGGCCAGGGCCTCGGCGGCGCTGATATCGGCGGACTTCTGGCCCTCGGCATCGGTGCGCTTGGCATAGGCCTTGGCATCGGCGGGCTTGCGGACGGTGGTCTGCAATTTCTGTTCCTCCCGGTCCGCCTCAAGCTTGGCCACCTCAGTCTCCTGGACCACCACCTGCTGGCGGGCCGTCGCATCGGCGAGGGGGCCGGCCTGGGCGGCGTGAGCCTTGGCCCGTTCGGCGTTGGCCTGCGCTTCGGATTGCCGGATGGCTGAGATGCTCCGGGCGTCCGCGATCAGTGCCTCCGCTTCGGCTTCCTTTTCGGCCGCCTCACGGTTCCTGGTGGCCTCGGCGATGCGCGCCTCCATCTTGACCAGGGCGATGTGCGGTTTGGCGATGTTCTCGATGTAGCCGGTGGGATCCTGCAGGTCCTTGATCTGGAGCGAATCGACCACCAACCCGAGCTTTTCCATTTCAACACCGCTGGCGCTGCGGACCTGTGATCCGAGCTTGTCGCGCTCGCGGATGATTTCTTCCATGGTCATGCTGCCGATGATGGAACGCAGGTGCCCCTCGAAAACGTTGTAGACCTGGCTTTCCATTTTCGGCTGCTGGCCGAGGAAGCGCCGCGCGGCGTTGGCGATAAACGGAGGGGCGTCCCCGATCTTGTAGATGACGACACCTTCGACGATCACCTGGATGCCCTGCGACGTCACACAGGAGACTTTGAGCTCGGTTTCATTGAGGGTCAGGGACAGGGTCCTGACGGTCTGCAGCCCGGGAAACACAAGCGCGCCCTTGCCGGTGACAATCTTGAAGTCCATTCCCTCCCTGGTCTCCAGGGTTCCCCGCGTCAGCCCCGAGATGATGAGGGCCTCATTGGGCTCAGCCACCTTCCACATCAGTTTTGTGGTCAGCCAAATAACGGCGATGACAATGGCCGCGCCGATGAGAGTGGCAAATAGCGGGAAGAATACTGAAAAATCCGGCATACCAGGTCCTTTCACGATGCTGGAAAAGGTGTTGCGGCACGGCCCCAACCGCTCCGCCGAAAGAACCCGGCCGGACGTGAATGCGGAAGTGCGGGGCCGCCAACCCAGCTGATGTAGACAGTCTTAGGCGCTCCGCGACCTAAAGTCCAGCGATTGGATGATGCGGGGACGAAAGCCCCTGTAGCGGCACTCGCGGCCGTGAAATGGTGGGGAGGGGCCGTGGTGCTGCTCAGGGGAGGGATTCGCGATGCGCGGCGTATCCGGAACGATGATCGGCGTCGCCTGGGACATTTGGCGGGCTGAGCGCGGCGGCCCGGAAGGGATCGCCCGCCGGCAGCGGGCCCGGCTGGCGGACCTCGTGGAGTTTGCCCGGTCAGCTTCGCCCTACTACCGCCGCTTGTACCGGGACGTGCCGGACGACATCACGGATCCGCGTCAGCTTCCCCGGGCGGGCAAACGGGAACTGATGGAGAACTTCGACGACTGGGTGAAGGACCCACACATCACCCTGGCGAGGCTGGAGTCGGAATTGCTCTCTGACCTCTCCCAGCTTGGGAGGTCCTACCGCGGGAAATACCTGGTGGTGACCACGTCCGGCACCACCGGGGAGCCGGCCATCCTGGTTCACGACCGGTTCTCGTGGGTCGTGGTCAACCTGGTGGTGCGGGTTCGCGAGCGTAGGACTCTGGTCCGGGCTGCGGATCCGCCCAGTCCTGGCCATCAGCTCCGGCGAAAACCTGTCCGCCGCTGGTCGCGCCACCATCGAAGCGCAGCTCGGTTGCAGGGTGACCGAACGCTATCTTTCCTCGGAAGTCCCGGCCCTGACCAGCCAGTGCCGGAATGGTAGCTTCCACGTCAACACTGACTGGTACATCCTCGAGCCGGTGGACGCGGACTACCAGCCGGTCCCGGCCGGCGCCACCTCCCACACGGTGCTGGTCACCAACCTGGCCAACCGGGTGCAGCCCATCATCCGCTACGAGCTCGGCGACCGGGTCACGCTGGCAACATCTCCGTGCCGCTGCGGCAGTCCTTTTCCTGCAGTGAAAATCGAAGGCCGTTCCGGAGACGTGCTGGTCTTCGGGGCGCCCGGCGGCGGCACGGTCACCGTCCTGCCGCTGGCACTGGGCACGGTGATCGAGGAGACCGCCGGAGTACGCCGGTTCCAGGCGATCCGGACCGGCCCGGCGGGCTTGTGCCTGCGGCTGGAGGTCGCGCCGGACGCCGACAGGGCACATGTGCGGACAGCAGTCGAGGAGCGACTGGGCAGCTTCTTCGCCGCCCAAGGGACTGGAGCGGTTGCCATCGAACATGCCGATGAGCCTCCCCAGCCCGACCGCAGCGGCAAGTTCCGTCAGGTCTGGTCCGCTTGAGCGCGCACCGCTGCCGGGACGCCGCGGTGATGGAGGCCCAGGTTAAACGGCTATGCCGGTGCGGGCCAACTACGGTCCCAGGAGCTCCCGCGCTTGCCGCTGGGCTTCGAGCTGTTCTACGGTGACGATGGAGCCGCGGAGGAACCCGGCGTCGGCGATCATCCGGCGTAACTCGGCCACGGTCCGCGGAGTGCTCACCCCCTGGTGGGCCATGGCGTGGCAGTTGGCGCAGAGCGGGACGAGGTCCGTAATGGGGTCGAGTTCGTAGCTGCTGCCGAGCAGGGATACCGGGACGAGATGGTGCACCGGGATGAAGTCCGCGCCGATCCCGCCGTACTTCTGTTCGAAGGAGAACCCGCAGGCCGCGCAATTGGTGCCGTGGTGCGCGATGCAGGCCCGCCGCGCGTCGGAGTCCCGTTCGAAGCGGTTCACCTCGACCCGCGTTACCGCGTCCTGCGGGTAGGTGCCGGGAACGGGCTGGGTGGGGTCCGGGCCGGGCTGGGGTCCGAAATCGCGCCACAGGGCCCTGATCGTCGCTTCATCGGCCGGTTCCACGATCAGCTCGGAGACATCATCGGCACCCCACGCGATCCCGGGCAGGGTATCCTCGAGAACCTCGACGGCGATCTGCTCCCCGGGCGGCAGGAGGGCGTCGAACGCCACCTGCACCAGCATCCTGGCCGGGCCCGGGGTGCCGTCGCTGGCAACGGGCGAGTCGGATCCGGGCAGCGAGGCCACGTCCGAGGCCACGACGCCGTGGCCGACCAGTCCCCGGCCATGGTCGCCCTGCAGGAGCAGCCAGGCGTCGGTTCCCGCGGGGACAGCCGTGTGGCGGCCCACGCTCCACGGGTGAAGCGACAGCCCGGTCCCGGCGACGCGCCCGAAAGCGTCCGTGTAGGTCCAGTCATTCCAGTGGTCCGGGTTCCAGCCCAGGATGATGGCGGTCATCTGGCCATTCTCGCAGGAGTGGTACGCGCGAGTGGAAGCCTGCGGTTCGGCCATTGGACGCAAGTGGCCGCTAATCGGGGGTGAATAGCGGCCACTTGTGGTGACTGGCCGCTAATCGGGGGTGAATAGCGGCCACTTGTGGTGAATGGGCGCGGCGGGCGCGGCGATAGGCGACATCAGCGGCCGGCGGATGCCCCTGCGGTCAGTCGGCACAGCCGGCCGTAACGGTCCGCAAGTTCCTCGGGCGTGAGCTCGCCGTCGATCCGGTACCACTGGGCCACGCCGGTGCACATGGTGGTGATGGCCCGGCTGGTCTCGCGCGGGTGCGGGGCATCCAAGATCCCGGCGGCCACGCCGTCGTCAATGATTCCGCTCAGCAGGGCCTGCTGGCGGTCGCGGGCCGCAATGTGCTCGGCCCGTGCCGTTCCTTCGAGGCTGCGGATCTCGCTGAGCGCGATGAAGGCGAGTTCGCCCCGGTGCGCGTGGAACAGCGTGAGGCAGCGGATCAGCCGGTCGAACCGGTCGAGCACTGACTGCGGGCCGTCGGCGAGGGCTGCCGTGCTCCGGCTCCAGAGCTCGCGCATGGCTTCGGCATCGAGGGCCACCAGCAGTGCCTGCTTGGACGGGAAATGGTGGTAGAGGCCCGGGACTGACAAGCCTGCCCGGGTGGCAACCTGGCGGATCGTCGTCCCGTGGTAGCCGTTTTCCATGAAGCATGCCAGGGCTGCTGCCAGGGCCGGACGGAGCGCCGGGGGAGAGAAATCCTGCCACCCTCCGCCTGCGCCCGCCTGCCCCGGAAGACCTGTACCCGTTGCCCCGGCCGACGCCGTTGAATGCGTGAGACCCTGTCCGCCCATATCCCCGTGACCCCTTGCCGTAGTTGTGTATCTACACTATATTCGATGAGACCGAGCGAGCGCTCGGTAAAGTAGTCCAAGTCACAAAAAGCTCACTGTCCTCTGTTCAACGAAGAAGAGACTTATCGCCGTGAACGAAACCGTAGCCCGCCCCTGGACCGCCCTGTATCCCGACGGCGTCCGGCCCCTCATCGAGCAGGCCGCCCGGACCACCGCCGCCCGGACGATTAACGAAGCGTGGGCCCAACGGGTCAGCGGTGCACCGGACGCCACCGCGGTCACCTACTTCGACCAGTCGCTGTCCGCGTCCGACGTCGACGCGCTCACCGACGCACTCGGCGTCGAACTTCAACAGCGCGGCGTCGGGCCGGGGAGTGCCGTCGGCATCTACCTGCAGAACATCCCCCAGTTCGCCCTGTCCATGCTGGCGATCTGGAAGGCCGGCGGGACGGCACTGATGCTGAACCCGATGTACAAGGGAAGAGAGCTCCGCAACATCATCGACGACTCGGGCGCCGTCGGGATTGTGTGCCTCGACAGCGAACTTGACGCCGTGACCGGGACGCTCCGCGGCAGCAGCGTCGACTGGGCGATCACCACCTCGGACCTGGACTTCCAGGGCGAGGACGATCCGCGGGTCTTCGGTTCCCCGGACCCGAGGGTCTCCCCGGACCCGAGGGTCTCCCCGGACCGGCAGCAGTGCACGGACGAGGACCTGCGTTCGATCCTCCAGCGGCGCTCCGGCCAGGTTCCGGTCCCGCCGCCGCTCACCGGGGACAGCGTGGCGCTGCTGACCTACACCTCGGGAACCACCGGCCCCGCGAAGGGTGCCCTGGGAACCCACCGGAACGTGCTGACCGTGGCAACGGGCTACGCGCAATGGCAGGATCTCGCGCCGGGGGACGTCGTGCTCGCCGTCGCGCCGCTCTTCCACATCACGGGTGCGGTGGCCACCGCGGTGACCGCCCTCATCCATCCCGTGAACCTGGTCTTCATCAACCGGGTCCGGCCGGAAATTATCCTCGAGTCCTTCAGCAGGCACGGCGTGACCCATGTGATCGGGTCCATCACGGTCTTCAATGCGCTCCTGGACCTGGCCCACGCGACGGCCGCGGAGTTCGCGACGCTCAAGTACATCTACTCCGGCGGAGCGCCAATCCCGCCGGCCACGGTTGCAACCTTCCAGGCACGCTTCGGCCAGTACATCCACAACGTGTACGGCATGACCGAGACGGCCTCTGCCGTGATCGCCGTGCCGCCGGGCGCGGTGGCACCGGTCGACGCCGGCAGCGGGACGCTCGCCATCGGCGTTCCGCTGCCGAACCTCATGGCCCGCGTCATTGGGCTGGACGGCGAACCGGTTCCGCCCGGATGGCCGGGGGAGCTGGAGCTCAGCGGGCCGCAGGTGACCCCGGGCTACCTGAACAAGCCGGCAGAAACTGCGGCAGCGATTCCCGGCGGCCGGCTGCGCACCGGGGACGTCGCCATCATGGACGCGGGCGGCTGGATCTACCTCGTGGACCGGATGAAGGACCAGATCAACGTTTCCGGCTACAAAGTGTGGCCCCGGGAAGTCGAAGACACCCTCTACGAGCACCCGGCAGTCCTCGAAGCCGCCGTCGTCGGCCAGCCCGACAGCTACAGCGGCGAGGCGGTGGTTGCCTACGTCTCGCTGAAGGCCGGCGCGCACGCCACGGACGCCGAGCTGATTTCCTTCGCCAAAGAGCGGCTGGCCGCCTACAAGTACCCCCGCCGGCTCTACATCCTGAACGATCTACCCAAAACACACACCGGCAAGATCCAGCGGCGGGAACTCCGCGGCCTGAACCTGAAGGACTGAACGTGACCGGACACAACGAGAACCAGCCCACCATCCCCCGCCGGCTCGACGGCAAGACCGCCCTGGTGACCGGCTCCAGCCGCGGCATCGGCCTGGCCATCGCCCGCCGGCTCGCGGCGGAAGGCGCCCGGGTCATCCTGACGGCCAGGACGCAGGAAACCCTGGACGACGCCGTCGCCGCCTTCCCCGCCGGCACCGCGTTCGGCGTCGCCGGCAAAGCGGACGACGCCGGACACCAGCAGGCGGTCTTCGACCTGATTGCCCGCGAAAACGGCGGCCTGGACATCCTGGTCAACAACGCCGGGATCAACCCGGTCTACGGTCCGCTGGCCGAACTCGACCTCGATGCCGCCCGGAAGGTCTTCAACGTCAACGTCATCGGAACCCTCGCCTGGGTGCAGGGGGCGCTGTCCCACCCCGGGCTGGCTTTCCGCGACCGCGGCGGCTGCGTCGTGAACATCTCCTCCGTCACCGGCGACACCCCCTCCGAAGGGATCGGGCTATACGGCATCAGCAAGTCGGCGGTATCCCACCTGACCCGCACCCTCGCCGTCGAGCTCGGTCCCGAAGTCCGGGTCAACGCCGTCGCCCCCGCCGTCGTCAAAACCCAGTTCGCGAAGGCGCTCTACGAGGGTAAGGAAGCGGAGGTCGCCGGGCACTACCCGCTCAAACGGCTCGGTGTGCCCGACGACGTTGCCGCCGCCGTCGCCTTCCTCGCCTCCCCGGACGCCGACTGGATCACCGGCCAGATCCTCACGGTCGACGGCGGTCTGCTGACCGCCGGCGGAACCGCCTAGCACCTGCCCGCGTTTCTACATTTCCGCATTTCAGCGCTTGCCCTGCCGCACTGCCGCTCTTCCGGCCCGAAAGGACCTCCCATGAACCAAACCTCCCTGCCCCCCGCCGTCGACGACCTCCGGCTGCGCACACGCGACTTCATCCGCAGCGTCGTGATCCCCGCCGAGCCGCGGCCAGGCGAACGCCTGGACGACGCGCTCCGCCGCGAACTCGGCGCAGCCGCCAAAGCCGCCGGCGTGTTCGCCCCGCACGTCCCCGTGGCCTTTGGCGGCCAGGGCCTGCCCGTGGACCAGTGGTCCCCGGTCTTCCAGGAAGCCGGCTATTCCCCGATCGGGCCGGCCGTGCTGAACTGCATGGCACCCGATGAGGGCAACATGCACATGCTGAACATCATCGGCACCGAGGAGCAGAAAAGGCGCTACCTCGCCCCGCTCGCCGCCGGCGACACGTTCTCCTGCTTCGGCATGACAGAACCCCACCCGGGCGCGGGGTCGGACCCCGCGGGGCTGCTGACCACCGCGACCCGCGACGGTGATTCCTGGATCATCGCCGGTGATAAGCGCTTCACGAGCGGGGCCGAACACGCCGGATTCGCGATCGTCATGGCGCGGACGCCGGACGCCGGGACGGGCCAGGACAGCGCCACGATGTTACTGGTGGACATGGACGCCACGGGCGTCCGGCTGGGCAACCCGATCCACACCATTGACCGGACCATCGCCGGCGGGCATCCGAACCTGCACTTCGACAACGTCAGGGTCGGGCCTGAGGCGGTGCTCGGCGAAGTCGGCCTCGGCTTCAAGTACGCCCAGGTCCGGCTGGGGCCGGCCCGGCTCACACACTGCATGCGCTGGCTTGGCCTGGCCCGGCGCTCGCTGGACATCGCCTTGGACCGGACCGACACCCGGGAAATCTTCGGATCCCCCATCGCGCAGCTCGGCATCGCCCAGGAGATGATCGCCCAGTCCGTCATCGACATCGAAACCTCCGACGCGATCATCACCAAGACCGCCGGGTTGCTCGTCTCCGACCCCAAAGCCGGCTCCGCGATGTCCTCGATCGCCAAGGTGCACTGCTCCGAGGCCGTGTTCCGGGTGATCGACCGCGCCATCCAGCTTTGCGGGGGCGACGGCGTGTCCGACGGGCTGCCGCTGGCACAGTACGCCGCCGAAGTCCGTCCGTTCCGGATCTACGACGGCGCCAATGAAACCCACAAGTGGGCCATCTCGCGGCGCGCCTCCTCGCAGCGGCGCCGGGCGGTTGCCGGGGGCGAGGCGTTCCTTGGCGCTGCCCGGTTCCCCGACGGAGCCGCATCATGAAGCCCGCGGAGGTCACGGGAGAGGCCCAGCCCGAAGTCGTCGAACGCCCAAACCAGGCAGCCGCGCTGACCCGGCCGCCGCTGCTCATCCTGGACAACGTCCGCGCATTCCTGGACGGGGCGGGCTTGGGCGCCGGTGCGCTCGAGTGGGAGCGGATCGGCGACGGCCAGTCCAACGTGACCTTCCGTATCCGCCGGGACGGGGCCGACGTCGTGCTCCGCCGCGGACCCCGGCCGCCGCTGCCCAAGTCCACCCACGACATGGTGCGGGAAGCCCGGATCCAGCTGGCCCTCGCACCGCTGGGGATGCCCGTGCCGCGCATTCTTGCGGTGTGCGAGGACGACTCCGTCCTCGGCGTTCCGTTCTACGTGATGGAACACCTCAACGGCACGGTCCTCACCGACACCGTTCCTGCGCACCTTGACGCCCCGGAATCGCGCCGGGCTACGAGCGAGGCCGTGGTGGACACCCTCGCCGACCTGCACTCCCTGGACGTCTCCGGCGGCGAAATCGCCCGGATCGGCCGGCCCGAGGGCTACCTTGAACGCCAGGTCGCCCGGTTCGCCTCGCTTTGGGACGTCAACACCACACGGGACCTGCCCGCCGTCGGGCGCCTGGCATCCTGGCTGGAGGAAAACCGCCCGGAGAGCCAGCGTGCCTCGGTGATCCACGGCGACTACCGCACCGGCAACCTGATGTTCGCCCCGGACGGACCGCCCCGCGTGACCGCCGTGCTCGACTGGGAAATGGCCACGCTGGGGGACCCGCTGGCAGATCTCGGCTATCTGACCGCGACCTACGCCGACGCCGACGCCGACGAGCCGTTCACCACGATGGAACTGACGCCGGTCACCCGGCTTCCCGGGTACCTTCGGCGGCAGGAACTGATCGACCGGTACCAGGAGCGGATGTCCCTCGACCTCACGCCCCTGCCCTGGTACCAGGCTCTGGCCCTGTGGAAAGCCGCGATTTTCAGCGAGGCGATCCACACCCGCTGGCTGCGTGGCGAACGTCCGGGGGACACCGGGTTCGGCGCCGCCATGGAACACGGCGTGCCGCAACTGCTCGACGTCGCCGAACGGCTCGCGTCCCGCCTGAAGTAGGCCCTTCTACGTCCGCCCGGCCGGCGCCGGACGCGGCGCCACCGTATGCCCGGTTATTGCCCCATAGCCCTCATTCCTCATACAGCGCAGTAGGGAAGGAACCACCATGGATAACACCATCCGACTTGAGGCTGCCCCGCCCGCCAGGCCGCAGCAGCCTCTGCCCGATCAACGATCAAAACGCCGTTCCATGTTCGCCAGCACCATCGGCAACGTCCTGGAGTGGTACGAGTGGAGCGCCTACGCCGTCTTTGCGCCGTTCATCGCGGCGGCGATGTTCGATTCCAAGGACCCCGTCTCGGCCCTGCTCTCCACCCTCGCGGTCTTCGCCGTCGGCTTCCTGATGCGTCCGCTGGGCGGCATCGTGTTCGGCCGGATCGCGGACAAGCGCGGACGCAAGTTCGTGCTGATCACCACCATGCTGATCATGGCCGGCGGCTCGCTCCTCATCGGGCTGATGCCTACCTACGGCCAGGTGGGAATCTGGGCCTCGGTGCTCCTGCTGCTGGCACGGGTTGCCCAGGGCTTTGCCCACGGCGGCGAGTCCGCCACTGCCAACACCTACATCGCGGAGATCGCACCCCCGGCCAAACGCGGACAGTGGGGGAGTATCGTCTTCGTCGCCATTTTCGGCGGCTCGGTGCTGGCGTATGTCGTGGGCGGCGGCGTGACCAGCGTTCTGGGCGCGGCCGGTGTGGCCCAATGGGGCTGGCGTATCCCCTTCCTGCTCGGGGCCGTGCTGGCCCTGGCTGCGCTCTACCTTCGCCGCGGTATGGAAGAGAGCGAAGTCTTTGAAGCCAAAGCGGCAGCTGCTGAGACTGCGCCTATCCCGCGCAAAACCATCATGCGTGCAGTCCTGCTGATGATCGCCATGACCTCCGGCATCACCGCTGCGCACTACACCTGGACGTCGTACGCCTCGACCTTCGCCATCACGCAGCGGGGGATGGATCCCCAGACCGCGTACTGGGCCTCCGTGGTCGCACAATCGATTGCCCTCATCACCCTGCCGTTCTGGGGGAGACTCTCCGACCGGATTGGCCGCCGGCCGCTGCTGATCGGCTTCTCCGTGGCCATGGTCGCGACGCAATTTCCGCTCATGGGCATGATCACAAGCGACGGCTGGACGCTTGCTGTCGCAGCCACGCTGGCCCTGTGCATCGTCGCCATCCCCGGGGCACTGCTCGCCGCCGTGCTGTCAGAGAACTTCCCCACGAAGATCCGCACCCAGGGCATCGGCTTTGCGTACTCCCTGTCCGTTGCGATCTTTGGCGGAACGGCGCCGTACCTGAACGCCCTGTTCAACAGTTGGAGCCTGGGCTGGCTCTCCAGCGCCTACATCATCGTGCTGTGCCTCGCCACAGCCCTCGCGGTCTTCAAGCTTCCCGAGACCAAGGGCATCGACCTCAAGGACGCGTAGGTGCCGCGGCCGCGGGTCTGCGGGAGCGGCGAGGTGCGGGCGGCGGGCGGTGGATTTGCGGGCAACGATTTGCCGAAAATGCTGCAACGACCCCTAGAAACTGACCAAAGAAAGCTGGTGCAGTCGCTGCGTTTCCGCGGGGCGACTGCACCAGCAGGTAGTACGAATTTTCGGATTGCTATGAAACGTTACTCATTCGCGGCTCCCTTTGTCCCGGTTGTTCACTTACCGGGTTTTTGCGT
Organism: Pseudarthrobacter kochi; assembly: GCF_055412805.1. Classification (NCBI taxonomy): domain Bacteria; kingdom Bacillati; phylum Actinomycetota; class Actinomycetes; order Micrococcales; family Micrococcaceae; genus Pseudarthrobacter; species Pseudarthrobacter kochi. Next base: position 199,489 of record NZ_JBVAYV010000002.1, on the reverse strand, counting down.
CATCGGCCAGATGCCTCGACATCAGCCAACCGGCGCCTACCATTGCTACGCCCATGATCACAAAGGCCCAGGCATCCATGGCGTTCAGCGACAGGAAATTGGCCGCCGACCCCACTCCGACGATGAGCCCGTAGACGCTCAGGACGATGTACAGCAGGCCAAAGCCCATGAGGAAGTTCCGGGCACCCATCGGGTTGTTCCGGGACATGGCCAGGCCGGTGGCGCCGATCGCGAGTTGAACGATGTTCAGCAGCATGGATACCTGGAACAGGCCCAGGAACAGGGCCGTGGAACCAGGTCCGAAGAACGCCAACGAGCTGTACTGCGTGGTGACTCCGGGGATGAACCCCAGGATGCCCACCACTAGAAGGACAATACCTACACCCATGCCGACGTTCTGGACATCTGTCCGTCCGAAGTGAACGCCGTGTGCATGTGGAGATGCGGTAGTCATTTTCTGCCTCCAACCAATGATTGCGGACACTCCAATTTTACGGCGGAGTAGGGAAAAAAGCGCCGGCAGGGGGCGCAGTTGAATTGAGGGCGCTCTACCTGGAACGGGGCAGAATCCCTGCCAAAATCGGCACTTTGAGCCTGTCGCACCGGGCAGGAACCCCCGCCCATGGCACCATGGAACACGATGAAACTGCGCGCTGATCAGACCGGGGAACGTGGACTTCCGATGCCGTTGTGGCTGCAGGGGGCCCTCGAATCTGCGCAGGCAGCCATCATCTCAGCCCTGGCGGTGGCCCTGCCGATTGTCGCCGTGTGGGCCACGGCCGGGTTCCAGAATGGCGCCACCGACGCCCTGGCCCGCCTCGCCGGCCAGGCCTGGCTCCTGATCCACGGCGTCCCGCTGCTGCTGGACACCGCGGGCATGGGCTCGGCGGCCCAGCCGCAGTCCGGCGTCTTGTCGCTTACCCCGCTCGGACTGACCCTGATTCCCTTCCTGCTCGCCTGGCGCGCCGGCCGCCGGCTCGCCCGGGCGTCCTACACCGACCAGCTCTGGCAGGCGCTGCTCGGTTCCTGGCTGATGTACGCCGGCTTCGGCCTGGCCACCGGCTTCATCTGCCGCACCCCCGACGTCGGCGTGGGCCTCTGGTCCGCCGCCCTCATCCCCCTGATTCCGTTCGGGCTCGGCATGGTGATTGGCGCGCGCCGTGAAGCCGGCTCCTGGAGCCGCCTGATCGGCGTCGACGCCGTCGCTTGGCTTTCCCGCACCAGCCAGCATTCGCGCTGGGCAGGCTCCTACCTCGGGTCCGCGGTCAAATCCGGATTCGTGGCGCTGATGGCCAGCCTGGCGATGTCCTGCGCCCTCCTCGCCGCCACCCTGTTCATCCACTGGAACCTCGTGATCGCGGTCTATGAAGCGCTCGACGCCGGACCCCTGGGAGGTGCCGTGCTCACCATCGCGCAGCTCGGTTTCCTGCCCAACCTGGCAGTGTTCGCGCTCGCCTGGACTTCCGGCGCGGGCGTCGGGCTCGGCGTCGGCTCCCAGACCGGGGCGCTCGGCACTGCGGTCGGGCCGCTGCCGTCGATCCCGGTGTTCGCGGCCCTGCCGGCCGGGTCGCTGGACTACGGCATGGCCGCGCTGGTGGTGCCGGTCCTCGCCGGAACACTGGCGGGCTGGTGGTTCCTGCGCGAAGGCGAGAACCACTTTGACGAATGGCTCTCCATCAAGGTCCACGCCCGCTGGTTCACTGCCACTGTCTCCACACTGTCGCTCGGCGTGATGGTCGGCAGCGTCGCCGGCCTGCTCGCGGCAGGCCTGGCCTGGCTGGCCGGGGGATCCGCCGGTATCGGACGGCTCACCGAGATTGGCCCCGACCCGCTCCGCACGGCACTGTTCGTGGCCGCGGAGGTGGCGATCGGCGTCGTGATCGGTTACGCCGCGGGACCATGGCTGGAACGCCAGCAGAAGCTGCGCGAAGCGGACCTGGAGTCGGCCTCCCTGTGACGCGGCCCCGTGCCTAGCGGAACTGCGGCAGTGACTTTTCCAGCTGGGTCTGGCATATGGAGGCGGCCTGCTGGGTGAGGGCCTGGCGGCTGCACTGCTGGTAGTCCCGGACCTGGGTGAAGAACAGCGCCGAGGTCAGGAGCAGCAACACCTGGATGGCCAGGACCACCATCCCCGAAATCGTCCCGAACAGCACCAGCTTGGACTCCTTGAGCCTGGCGTACCGGACCAGCACCATGATGCCCAGCACAATGGCGATCACCGTCAGGAGTGCGCTCAGCCAGAGGTAGTTGATGTCCAGCTGGTAGACGAAGAACGATCCCAGCACCGCCACGATGAAGCTGCGGAACAGATTGTGGGTTTTCGCCTGCGAGGCTTTGGCCGCGTCGCTGAGCGGGTGCTGGCTGCCCGGGCTGCCGGCGGAGTCGTTCGGGGGATTCATGTTTTCCAGCCTACGCGAGCGGCCCCATAAGCTAGGACAATGCGCATCGTAGTCCTCGTCTCCGGCACCGGCTCCAACCTTCAGGCCGTCATCGACGCCGTTCAGGAGGGCAGGCTCGACGTCGAGATCGCCGCCGTCGGCGCGGACCGGCCCGGAACCTACGGGGTGGAGCGCTCGGCCGCCGCCGGAATCCCGACCTTCGTGGTGGACTTCAAGGCCTACCCCGACCGGGCCGCCTGGAACGCCGCGCTCACCGGGGCCGTAGCCGCGTATTCTCCGGACGTCGTCGTGTCGTCAGGGTTCATGCGGATTGTCAGCGCGGACTTCATCGACGCGTTCGGCGGCAAGTACCTCAATACCCACCCGGCCCTGCTGCCGTCGTTCCCCGGCGCCCACGGGGTGCGCGACGCCCTGGCTTATGGCGTGAAAGTCACCGGCTGCACCGTCCACTGGGCCGACGCCGGGGTGGACACCGGGCCCATCATCGCGCAGGAGGCCGTGGCGATTGCCGAGGGCGAATCCGAGGATTCCCTGCACGAGCGGATCAAGGTCGTGGAGCGCCGCCTGCTGGTCTCGACCCTGGCTGCCTTGGCTGCTGCACATACGCCCTGACCGCCTCGATGCGCTATCACTTGTGGTGCTGCTCCGAGGCCCAGAAGCACCACAAGTGATAGCGCAACCGGCGGGAAGTTGGCGAGGCGGGCTATGCCAGGTGGCGCTGCTTGGTTTCGGGGGCGAAGAACGCCATCCACAGCACACTTAGCAGCACCAGAGCGCCGGCCAGGGCGAACGAGGTCGCGAGTCCCAGCTCCGGCCAGAGGAAGGCCGCGAAGACCAGCGGGCCGAACCCCGCGCCGAGCCGGGAGAACGTCGACGCCCAGCCGAAGCCCGAACCGCGCAGCTCCGTGGGGTACAGCTCGGAGACATAGGCGTAGAGCACCGGGATAGCCACCTGCACGACAAAGCCGAAGACGAGCAGCCAGAACACGGCCGCCGTCGGGATGTCCACCACAATCGCCACGATCACCAGGGTCAGCGCGGACAGCGGGCCGGTGATCGCCAGGATCCACTTCCGGCCCACGCGCTCCACCAACAGCGCGGCCACCACCACACCCAGGAGCCCGACGGCGGCCATGGAGGCGGTGGTGAGGAAGGCCTTGTACTCCTCGAAGCCGGCGCCGATCAGGATCCGCGGCATCCAGGTCAGCGACAGGTAGTAGACCAGCAGGATGGAGAAGAACAGGGACCAGGCCGCCGTCGTGATTTTCCAGTCGTACTGCCAGAGCGCGCGCAGCTGGGTCCAGGCGCTGCCGGCGGAGAGCCGCGGAGCGTCCTGCGGCTCGGGCAGGCTGTAGACGCGGGGCTGGGCGCCGGTGGCCGCGACGAGGTCGTCGATCACCTTGGCGGCCTCGTCCCGGCGGCCCTTGCGGATCAGGAACAGCGGGGATTCCGGGACGCTGCGGCGGATCCAGAACACCAGCAGCGCCGGAAGCACCATCACCAGCATGGTCAGCCGCCAGTCCGCGAACGCCGCAACGAGCCCGGCGGAGACGAAACCGCACAGCGCCGCCCCGATCGGCCACCAGCCGTCCATCGCGGTGAGGACCCTGCCGCGCTGCTTGCGGGGGGTGAACTCGCCCACGAGGGCGTAGTCGACCGGGATGCAGCCGCCCAGGCCAAAGCCGGCCATAAAGCGGAACGCGACAAACCAGAGGAAATCGGGGGAGAACGCGCCGAGCACGGTGAAGAGCGAGAAGATCAGCAACGTGGCCGTGAAGGCCTTCTTCCGGCCGATGGTGTCCGCGATGGTGCCCCAGACGAAGGCGCCCAGGGCCATGCCGATCAGGTTCGAGGCGCCGATCCAGGCGGCCTCGCCCGGTGTGAGGGACCAGTGCTTGGACAACAGCGGAATCAGGATGCCGTTGAGCGTGACGTCCCAGGCGTCGAACATAAAGCCCAGGCCGCCGATCAGGAAGATCCGGCCCTGCACCTTCCAGCGCCACGGCAGTTCCTGGACCACCTGTTCGCCGCTGGGCACAGTGGTGTACGTATTCATCTCTCAGCCTCCTGGGAAAACTCTACGTGGCCATCCGCCGGTGCGCTGCGCTTCATACTCCGGCGCGCGGGCATCCCGGCGGGACGGCAGAGGGCGCCGACGCGATAAACTGGCCCCATCCCCACCACCGGCGGCCCCGCCGCGATATAAGACGGAGACTTTTGTGAGCTTCACGCCGCTTGACCGTGTATCCATCGACCGTGTTCCCATCCGCCGGGCCCTGATTTCGGTCTACGACAAGACCGGTCTGGAGGAGCTCGCGAGGGGCCTGCACGACGCCGGCGTCAAGATCGTCTCCACCGGTTCCACCGCCAAGAAGATCGCCGCCGCCGGCATCCCGGTGCAGGAAGTCGAGGAAGTCACCGGTTCCCCGGAAATGCTGGACGGCCGCGTCAAGACCCTCCACCCGCGCGTCCACGGCGGCATCCTCGCCGACCGCCGCGTTCCGGCCCACATGGACACGCTCGCGTCGATGGACATCGAACCGTTCGACCTCGTCGTCGTGAACCTCTACCCCTTCGTGGACACCGTGAAGTCGGGCGCTGCGCAGGACGACGTCGTCGAGCAGATCGACATCGGCGGCCCCGCGATGGTCCGCTCGGCCGCGAAGAACCACGCCGCCGTCGCCATTGTGGTTGACCCGTCGTCCTATCACGACGTCGTTGCTGCCGCCGCCTCGGGCGGGTTTGACCTGAAGACCCGGCGCCGGCTCGCCGCCAAGGCCTTCGCGCACACCGCCACCTACGACACCGCCGTGGCGACCTGGACCGCCAGCCAGTTCCTCGACGAGGACGGCGACGGCGTCATCGACTGGCCCGCGTACGCCGGACTGGCCCTGGAGCGCTCCGAGGTGCTGCGCTACGGGGAAAACCCGCACCAGCAGGCCGCCCTCTACGTGGACAGGGCCGCCCCGGCCGGCATCGCGCAGGCGGACCAGCTGCACGGCAAGGCCATGAGCTACAACAACTTCGTCGACGCCGACGCCGCCCTGCGCGCCGCGTTCGACTTCGCCGAGCCCGCCGTCGCGATCATCAAGCACGCCAACCCCTGCGGTGTGGCCGTGGGGTCCGCTTCCGCGGCGGACCCGATCGCGGAAGCGCACGCCAAGGCCCACGCCTGCGATCCCGTGTCCGCGTTCGGCGGCGTGATCGCGGCCAACCGGACGGTCACCGCCGGCATGGCCAGGACCGTCGCGGGGATCTTCACCGAGGTCGTCATTGCGCCGGGCTTCGAGGACGAAGCTGTGGAAATCCTCTCCAAGAAGAAGAACATCCGCCTCCTCGCCCTGCCCGAGGGCTACGGCCGCTACCCGACCGAGTTCCGCCAGGTCTCCGGCGGCATGCTGGTCCAGGCCACGGACAAGGTCGACGCCGAGGGTGACAACCCCGCCAACTGGACCCTCGCCGCGGGTGTTGCCGCCGACGCCGGGACCCTGGCGGACCTCGCTTTCGCCTGGACCGCCTGCCGCGCCGCCAAGTCCAACGCCATCCTGCTGGCAGACCACGGTGCCGCCGTGGGCATCGGCATGGGCCAGGTCAACCGGCTCGATTCCTGCAAGCTCGCCGTCGAGCGCGCCAACTCGCTGGGTGTCGCTGTGGAGTCCGACGTTGAGGGTGCGGGAGGCGCCTCCAATGCCGTTCAGGTAGAATCAGGCGCGAGCGGCGCACCGGAGCGTGCCCGCGGCGCCGTCGCGGCGTCGGACGCGTTCTTCCCGTTCGCCGACGGACTGCAGATCCTGATCGACGCCGGCGTCCGCGCCGTCGTCCAGCCCGGCGGCTCGGTCCGGGACGAGGAAGTCATCGCCGCGGCCAACGCCGCCGGCATCACCATGTACTTCACCGGCGCCCGGCACTTCTTCCACTAAGCCGGACGACCAGGCAGGGGGAGCCGATGGCCAGGCTGACAGTGTTGCGCGTCCACCGCGTCCGCGTGCCGCTGGTGGGGCACTTCACCACCGCGGTGCGCAGCGCGACGGAACTCGAAACCGTGCTCGTGGAAGCCGTCGACTCCGACGGCCGCAGCGGCTGGGGCGAGGCGCCGATCAGCCGGGTCACCCGGCTCTCCACCGAGCAGGCGGTGGCCAGCATCCAGGGTCCGCTGGCTGCCCTGGTGCTGGGCACCGTGGAACTCGACGGCATCCTTTCAGAGCTGGAAGACAGCAGTGAACCGGCGGCGGCCCGGATGGCGGTGGACTGTGCCCTGCATGATCTGGCCGCCCAGCAGCTCGGGCTGACGCTCGGCGCGTACCTTGGCGGCGCCGCGTCTGAGCCCGGGTCCGGGGCCGCTCCGGCAGCAACTGTCGAGACGGACATGACACTCTCCGTCGCGCCGCCGGAGGAACTCGCGGCGAAGGCGGCGGCGCACGCGGCCGCCGGCTTCCGCTGCCTGAAGGTGAAACTGGATGCCCGGATGGACGTCCTCGCCTCGATGCGCGCGGTCCGGGCGGCGGCGGGGCCGGACGTTGTGCTGCGGATTGACGCGAACCAGGCGTTCGACGCCGGGACGGCCATCCGGATCATCCGAGAGCTCGAGGACGCCGGGCTGGAGATCGAACTCGCTGAACAGCCCGTACCGGCCGGTGACTGGGCGGCACTGGCGCAGGTCAGCGCCGCCGTCGACACCCCGGTCATGGCCGATGAAAGCCTCTGGACCCTCGCGGACCTGGACCGGCTGCTCGCGCACCGGGCCGCGCCCCTGGTCAACATCAAACTGGCCAAATCCGGCGGGCTGCGCCACGGCCGCGGGCTGCTGGAACGCGCCCGGGCCGAGGGCCTCGGTGTGGTGATCGGCTGCATGCTGGAGAGCTCGGTGGGGATCGCCGCGGCCGCCTCGCTCGCCTCGCTGCTCCCGCCCGCCACGGGCCGGTCCGCAGCACAGGACCTCGACGGCGGGCTCTGGCTGGCCGCGTCCCCCGTGGCCGGCGGCGCCGGCTACAGCGGCCGGACCATCCGGCTTGCCCCGGCGCCCGGGCTCGGGATCACCGGGCTCCGCTGAGGGCCGTCACCCTCACACCGTCACCTTCAGCCCGTGCAGTTCCCAGGCCAGCCGCGAGATCGACCGGATGGCCGGCAGGGCGTCCTGTTCGTCGTACGCGCGGGTGCAGACCGCCAGCACATAACCCGCACCGAGCGGGCCGCCGCGCGGGGCGACAAACGCGACGTCGTGCTGGATCCCGGTGACCCAGCCCGACTTGCTGCCCCAGACGACGTCGGCCCCTGCGGCGTCCAGTTCCGCGCCGAGATCACCGAACTCCTGCGCCACGAGCCACTCCGTCATGAGCGCGGTGAGCACCGGCCCGGCGGCGGCCCCGGTCACGATCGCCCGGACGACGGCGGTCAGGTCCCGGGCCGTAACCTGATGGCTCAGCCCGGCCCGCAGCGCCGGAATGTCACCGATCAGCCGCTCCATCCGGGACGAGCCGGCGCCGCAGGCGGACAGGGCCGCGTTGACCGCCGGCAGCCCGACAAGCTGCACGGCCAGATTGGTGGCCTCGTTCGAGGAGACGGTGACCATGCGGCGCAGCACGGCGCGCAGGGGCATGGCGGTTCCGGGGGCGGGCATGCCGGCGTCGCGCTCCCCGGGCTCGAAGCTGAAGGTCTCCCCGCCGCCGGCGCCGGAGGGGAAGGTGTGCGCCGCGATGACCGGCTGCTCCAGGTCCAGGGCGCCGCGCTCCACCGCATGGATGGCCGCCACCAGCACGCCGAGCTTGATGGTGCTCGCGGAATAGAAGGGCAGGTCCGCGTCCCGGTGGGCCAGGACGGTGCCGTCCATCGCGGTGAGGCAGTAGGCGATCGTGGGGACACCGTCGCTGTAGTCGGAATGAACAGGCACGGGGTGCTCCTAGCTGAGGGCGGCGTAGACCGCGCGGGACACGGCCAGGCGGACGGACTGGAAGTCGGAGAGCTCGCGGCGGGGGTGGACCCGGTTGCCCAGCAGGACGACGCTGATTCCGGCGCCGCGGTCGACCAGCAGCGAGGTCCCGGTGAAACCGTTGTGGCCGCGGGCAGCGGGGGAACCCATCCACGCCGCCTGCCCGATCCGCAGCCCAAGCCCGTGCCCGAATTCGGCGCCGGACGTCGGCAGGGACGCGCCCAGCACCGCCGGGAGCTGGTCCGTCCACAGGGCGTCCGCCGTCGCGTGGGAGAGAATGCCGGGCAGACCGGCCCGCAGTGCCTCGCCGAAGTCCAGCAGCGCCGGGGCGGTGCCGAACATTCCGGCGTTGCCGCTGGCCCCGCCGAGGGACCAGGCCGCCTCGTCGTGCACGGTGCCGCGGACCATGCCCCGGCCGTGTTCGGGCTGGTATTCGGTCGCGGCGGTGCGGCCGGGGTCCGGGACGAAGGTCAGGGCGGTGTCCGGGGCCAGCCTGGAGAGGACATGCTCCGTGACCAGCTCCGGCCAGGACCGTCCCGTGGTGTGCTCGGCGACGGCCATGATGGTGTTGAACCCGGCGCAGGAGTACTCAAAGCGTGTCCCCGGCGGGTGCACAGGCTCCAGGGCGAGGAGGTTCGCGATCAGCCCCGGCCGGTCGAAGCGCGCTCCGGCGGCCAGCGGTCCGCGCCAGCCCTCCCAGATCCCGGGCAGCCCCGAGGTGTGGGTGAGGAGCTGGCGGAGCGTCACTCCGGATCCGCCCACCGGGACCGGCACCGCCTCGTCGAGGTGCAGGACGCCGCCGTCGACCAACGCCAGGGCCGTGACCGCTGTGAAGACCTTGGTGACCGAGGCGAGGTCGTAGAACGTCCCGGCGTCGGCCGCGGTGCGCTGTCCCTCCGGGAGTTCGACGCCGTCAGCGCCGAAGCGCACGGCGTCACCGGCCGTAACGACCGGCAGCCGTTCGTCGCGGACCGCGACGGCGCAGACCGCCGACGGCGTGATGCCGCCCTCCACAGCGGCGTCGAGGAGGCGCTGGAGTTCCGCGTGCAGCCGGCCGTGCCGGGCCATCAGCCGAGCACCAGGCTGGGCCGGCCGGACGCGGGCGCGTGCAGCGTGGCGGGGACCCCGAGCGGAATGCTGTGCGCCGCCGGTCCGTGGCCGAAACCGAGTTCCCAGACGAGCGGGATCCCCAGCGGAGCGAGCAGCTCGGCACAGAGGTCCTTGACCTCGGCCAGATCCCCGCAGTCCTGCCAGGACCCCAGGGCGAGACCGGCCAGCCCGTCGAACCAGCCGGCCCGCAGCAGCGAGTGGAGCATCCCGTCAATTTTGTAGGGCGCCTCCGTGACATCCTCCAGCAGGCCGATCCGGCCGGCGTTGTTCAGCGGCGGCCTGCCCCGGGCGCCGAGGGTCATCGCGAGCAGGCTCAGGTTCCCGCCGGTCAGGAGTCCGCGGGCGGTGCCCGGGACGAGGGTCCCGGCCGTATCCGCCGTGTAGCGGCGGCCGGCATAGGGCTCGAACACGGCCTGCTTCAGGCTCGCGGTCGCGGCGGGGTCATCGAGCAGCGCGCCGGTGGCGAGCATCGGCGTGAACCAGGAGGGCATGTCCAGCCGTTCGGCCCAGAACTCGTGGATCCCGGTGACGTCCGAGGACCCGAACAGCGGCTTCGGGGCAGCGGCGCGGAGCTTGTCGACGTCGAGCAGGTCAAGCAGGCGTACCGCGCCGTAGCCGCCGCGGATCACGAAGACGGCGGACAAGGTCGGATCACACCAGGCGTCCTGCAGATCGGCGGCGCGCTGGGCATCTCCGCCGGCGAGGTAGGCCGCGCGGGGGTGCGTCGCCTGGAGGTTCTGCCCGGGGACCGGCACCAGCCCCCACGATTCCAGCAGCGCCACGGAACGTTTCAGCATCGCCGGCAGCGGCGGCCCCGAGCTCGCCACGAGCCCCACACGGTCGCCGGGCCTGAGCGGTGCCAGGGCCGGGACGGCTGCAGGGACGTCTGCCGGGGCGGGGGACATGCCCAGTGGTGCCGTCATGACCCGGCGCCGATCGCGACGCTGGCGTCGTCCTCCACAACGTTGTTGGTGGGCACCACGCTGAGCAGCTTCCGGGTGTACTCGTGCTGCGGGTTCAGCAGCACATCTTCGACCCGGCCTTCCTCGACGATCCGGCCTTCGAACATCACCACAACCCGGTCGGCGATATTCCAGGCCAGGCCGAGGTCGTGTGTGATGACCAGGGCGCCGAGGCCCAGTTCGCAGCGCAGCCGCAGGAGCAGGGCAAGGATTTCGGCGCGCACGGAGGCGTCCAGGCTGGCCACGGGCTCATCGGCCACGAGGAATTCCGGGTCCAGGGCCAGGGCGCCGGCAATGACGACGCGCTGGCGCTGCCCGCCGGAGAGCTCCTGGGGGATGGCGGCGAGGTAGCGCTCCGGCGGGTTAAGTTCCGCTTTCCGCAGGGCCGCGGTGACGATCTCCCGCTCGTTGCCGGGCAGCTTGTGCAGCCGGGGACCTTCGGCGACGGCCTCGTAGACCGAGTGCTTCGGGTTCAGTGCCGCGGAGGGGTCCTGCAGCACGAACTGGACGCTGCGCCGGTAGTCCTTGAGGGCCTTCCGGTTGTGGGAGAGGGCCCTGCCCTCGAACAGCACCTCGCCCGACGTCGGCCGCTGCAGGGCCAGCATGGTGCGGGCCAGGGTGGTCTTGCCGGAGCCGGACTGCCCCACGAGCGCCACGATTTCGCCGCGGCCGCACGTGAGGTTCACCGAGTCCACAGCCTTGACGTTGCCGCCGCGGCCGGCGAAGGTCACAGACAGGTTCCGGGCCTCGAACACAACGTCCGCCGGGTCCGGGGCTGTGAACGTGCCGGCCTTTTCCTGGGCCGTCGCGCCGGGCGCGTCCGGTGCGGTGTAGCCGGGCAGCCGGAGCCGGGACGCCGGGTCGCCGATCAGCGGGAACGCGGCGGCGAGGGCCTGGGTGTGCGGGTGCTGCGGGGTGCGCATGACGTCCGCGGAGGGTCCGTCCTCCACGATTTTGCCCTGCTGCATCACGACGATCCGCTCGCACGTGGCGGCGAGGACGGAGAGGTCATGGCTGATCATGATGAGGGACAGCCCGCGGGAGGCCACCAGGGCGGTGAGCACGTTGAGGACCTGGGCCTGCACGATGACGTCCAGGGCGGTGGTGGGTTCGTCGGCGATGATGAGTTCGGGGTCGCAGGCCAGGGCCATGGCGATCATGACGCGCTGTTTCTGTCCGCCGGAGAGTTCATGCGGGTAGGAGGCGCCCTTGGCCGCGGAGAGGTCCACGAGTTCCAGCAGTTCGGCAACCCGGGCGTCCCGCGCGGCGTCGTCCTTGTAGGGGAGCGTTTTGGCGTGGATGCGGAGGGCTTCCGCGATCTGTTCCCGGACCTTGCGGACCGGATTAAGTGAGTGCATGGCTCCCTGGAACACGATGGAGGCCTCGGTCCAGCGGACCGTGCGGAGCCGGCCCCAGCTCAGGTCCGGGACGTTCTCCCCGCCGAGCAGGATGCTGCCTTCAACCTTGGCGTTGGCGGGCAGCAGCCGGAGCACGGACATGGCCAGGGTGGATTTGCCGCAGCCGGATTCGCCGGCCAGGCCCAGGGTTGAGCCGGGCTCGACGACGAGGTTGACGCCGTCGACCGCTGTCAGGGTGCGGGGGCCGTCCTCGCCCTGGGTGGCGTAGGTGACGCGGAGGTCCTTGAATTCAAGTCGCGGCATTAGCGGCCTCTCAGGGTGGGATTGATGACTGACTCGAAGGCGCGGCCCACCAGGGTGAAGCACAGCACAACGAGGACGATGGCGATGCCGGGGGTCAGCACGAACCACCAGTAGCCGCCGGTCGCGGCGCCGGTGTCCAGGGCGGCCTTCAGCATGGAGCCCCAGGAGATCTGCCCCGGGTCTCCCATGCCGAGGAAGGACAAAGTGGATTCGGCGATGATGGCCGAGCCGACGGTGAGGGTGGTGTTGGCCAGGACCAGCGGCATCACGGCAGGCAGCACGTGCTTGCCGATGATGTGCGCGTCGGAGCCGCCGAGCGCCCAGCTGCGTTCGATGTAGGCGCGGGACTCCACGCTGAGCGTCTGGGAGCGGACCAGGCGGGCGGTGCCGGCCCAGGAGGTGATGCCGATGGCGATCACGATCGTGGCGACGCCGGGACCGATCACCGAGGACAGCACAATCGCCAGGACCAGGCTGGGGACCACCAGGAAGAAATCGATGACGCGCATCAGCACGCCCTGGGTGGCGCCGGTGAAGTGCCCGGCCGCCATGCCCACCACGGTGCCGATCAGCATGGACACGGCGGTGGCTGCGAAGCCCACCAGCAGCGAGATCCGGGCGCCCCAGACCAGCATCGCCAGGATGGACCGGCCGGCCGGGTCGGTGCCCAGCGGGTTCGCCCAGGTGGGCGGCTCGTTCTGGGCCGAGGTGATCCGGGTGACGTTCAGTGTTTCCTCCGGCGCCAGCACGGGGGCCAGGAAGGCCAGCAGAATCACGACGCCGAGCAGGACCAGCCCGATCAGCCCGGCGCGGTTGGCGGCGAACTCCGCCCAGACCTCGCGGAGGCGCTGGACCCGGCGGGCGGTGGCCACACTGCGCCGGCTGGTCGTGAGGGTGCTCATGAGGCACGCAGCCGGGGGTCGAGGAGGCGGTAGACGATGTCGGCGAAGAAATTCATGATGATCACAATCGAGGAGAAGACAACAAAGGTTCCCTGCAGCAGGGGGAAGTCCGGGGCGGACAGGGCCTGGAACGTCAGGTAGCCCAGGCCCGGCCAGGAGAAGACCGTCTCCACCGTCACCGCCCCGCCGACCAGCCCCCCGAGGGTCAGGAAGATCAGCGTCACCGTGGGCAGCAGGGCGTTGGGGACGGCGTGCTTGCGCCGCACCTCGTCCTCCCGCAGGCCCTTGGCCCGCGCGGTGACGAGGTAGTCGGCGCTCATTTCCTCCAGCAGGGAGGCCCGCATCACCATGAGGTACTGGGCATAGACGACGGCGACCATGGTCAGGACCGGCAGGACCATGTGGCGGGCCACGTCCCAGGCGTACTCGAGGCCGGTGGCCTGGACGCCCGCGGTGACCATGCCGCCGGTCGGGAACCAGTGCAGCCCGCCGGCGAAAACCAGCAGCATCAGCAGGCCCAGCCAGAACGTGGGGACGGACCAGAAGACCAGGGCCAGGCCGGTCTGCGTCTTGTCGAAGCGGCTGCCGCGCCGCCACGCGGCCCGCTGCCCGAGCCAGAGGCCCAGGACAACGGACAGCGCGGCGGCGGTGCCGGTGAGCAGCAGGGTGGGGCCGATCCGGTCCAGGATCAGCTCCATCACCGGCCGGTTGTAGGTGTAGGAATCGCCCAGTTTGCCCTGGAACAGGTCCGTCAGGTACCGCCAGAACTGCGCCGGGAGCGGCTGGTCCAGACCGTACTGCCGGCGCAGGATGTCCATCTGCTCCGGCGTAACCTGCCGGCCGTCCGCCAGCGAGCGGACCGGGTCGCCCGGCAGGATGCGGAAGGCGAAGAAGCCAAGGAGGACCACCATAACCAGGGACACCGCCGCGCCGCCGGCTTTCGCGCCGATGTAGCGCAGCCAGGAGCCCCCGCGGCGGGGTTCGTCGGTATCCTTTGCCGGGGCCCCGCCGGGAGGGGCAGCCGGTGCGGGCACTGCCCCTCCGAGGACGGGTTCACTGAGCGTTGATTCCATTGTTACTCGCGGTCTCCTGCAGTCGCGCTGCGGCGGCGGTAGAGCACAAATCCGCCGGCGGCCAGGGCCAGGACCACGACGGCGGGCACGATCACCATGGCCGGGTTGAAGCCGGCGGAGGCCTGGTCTGTGCCGGTGCCGGTGTTCATGCCGACGGGCGTGGCGCTGTAGTAGCCCCACGGACCGTTCTGGCCCGTGATGACGCCGCCCTTCTCCGGCTGCGTGACGAACGGCTGGAACTTGTCCGACCGGTACGCCTCCAGCGTGTTGGCGTAGTACATGACGTTGTTGACGGCGGCGTTGTAGATCATTTCCTGGCCCTGCTTGACGAGGGCGCTGCGCTTGGCCTGGTCGAGTTCCTCGTGCTGGCTCTTGAAGAGCGCGTCGAACTCGGGGGAGCAGTAGTTGTTCTCCGACGTGGCGCCGGTGCCGTCAGCGTTCGGGCGGGAGGCGCAGGTGTTGATGGAGAGCTGGAAGTCCGGGTCCGGTCCCATGCCCCAGCCGGTGAAGTAGAGGTCGTAGTTGCCGACCGTGGAGTCGTCGTTGACCTGGGCGGAGGACTTCATCACGGTGGTGACGTCGATGCCGATTTCCTTCAGCCAGGGCTTGACGTAGTCGGCCATCTGCTGGTGCGTGGGATCGGTGTTGCGGCCCATCAGGCGCAGCTTGAGCGGGTTTCCGGACTTGTCCAGGCGGATGCCGTCGGCGCCCTTGGTGTAACCGGCCTTGTCGAGGAGCTCGTTGGCTCCCTGCGGGTTGTACTTCAGCGGCAGGTTCTTGGTGTCCCAGTTGTACTGGGGGTAGGCGAGCGGAACCTCGCCGGTGGCCTCCTGGCCGAGGCCCTGGAGGACTTTGTCGAGGAGGGTCTTGTTGTCGACCGCCATCACGATCGCGCGGCGCAGTTCGACGTCGTGCAGGGCGGGGCTTCCGTCGCCGATGGGGGTGTTGTCGGGGGTCTGCGTGCCGGGGTTGATGCCGATGGCCTGGTAGCGGCGGCCGGTGCCGGCGTTGGTGGTGATGCCGGGCTGGTTCTGCAGGGCCTTGTACTGGGCCGGCGTCAGGCCGCTGATCAGGTCCACTTCGCCGGTCTTGAGGGCCTGCACGGCGGCATCGCTGTTCTTGTAGGGGGCGTAGGTGATGCCGTCGATCTTGGCCTTGCCCTGCCAGTAGTAGGGGTTGGACTTCATTGTGACGCCGGCTGCCTTGTCGTAGCTGGTGACGGTGAAGGGGCCCGAGCCCACCGAATCCTTGTCGTTGGTGAACGTGGCCGGGTTCTCGACCTTGGACCAGACGTGTTCGGGCATGATCGGGAGCTGGGTTCCCGGGTTGGGGGCCTGCGGGGCCTTGAGCGTGATGACGAGGGTTTCGTCGTCCTTGGCTTCCACCGCGGCGACGGAGGACAGGAGCGAGCCGTTGGCCTGCTTGAGCTGGTCGTTCGTCTGGATGGCTTTGAAGGTCCAGGCGCCGTCCTTGGCCGTGATCGGCTGGCCGTCGGACCACTTGCGGTCCTTGGGCAGGTGGAAGGTCCAGACCTTGCCGTCGGTGGAGGTCTCCCACTTGTCCGCCATGCTGGGGATGTCCTCGTTGTTCTTCGGCCCGTAGGCCACCAGGGACTGGTACTGCAGGGCGAGGATGCCGGTGCTGCTGGAGAGGATCGCCTTGAAGGGGTTGAGCGAGTCGATGTCGCCGGTCAGGGCGAGCTTGAGGGTGGTGCTGCTCGCCTTGGAGGTGGTGGCCGTTGCCGGTGCGGCCATGACGGCCGGGGCGAGGGCGACGACGGCGGCAGCCAGGGCCGCCGGAAGGCGCATCCCGGACAGCGATGTGCCTCCCGGTTTCCTGCTTCCCGGCGGTGGTGTCGGTGCTGTCGCAGTCCGTGTCGGTGTCATCGCGTTCCCCTAGTGGTTCAGTGATCAGTGTGGTGCTGTGATCAGTGCGTCTGGTGGCGGCTGGCGCCGTATCCCCTGGCTGGGCCGGGGGACGGCTTCAAGGTATCCGGGAGTTGTGTCGCGGATGTAACCAGCATGTAAATGAATTACCGGATTGAATAACGTGATGCAATTCACTTACGCTCACCCTATAGCCGAGGTGTTCAGAAAACCATCCAGGGAGACCCAACCGTGACCATAAATGCTCAGAGCACTGCGACGCCCCCTCTCGGACCGGCGGCTTTTCCGCCCATCGACGCGGCCGCGCTGTGCGCCCGGCTGATCCGCTTCGACACCACCAACCACGGCGAGGGCAGGAGCGCCGGGGAACGGGAGTGCGCGGAATACATTGCCTCGCTGCTGGAGGCCGCCGGCTACACCCCCCTCCTGCTGGGACCCTCGCCGGAACGTGCCTCGGTGGTGGTGCGGATCGAGGGCGCGGACCGGTCGCTGCCGGGCCTGCTGGTCCACGCCCACCTCGACGTTGTGCCGGCCGAACCGGAGCAGTGGAGCCGCGATCCGTTCTCCGGCGAGATCGACGGCGGCTACATCCACGGCAGGGGTGCCTCCGACATGAAAGACATGGTGGCCATGACCCTCGCGACCCTGCTTGAGTGGTCGGCAGCCGGAACCCGGCCGCTGCGGGACATCGTCGTGGCGTTCGTGGCAGACGAGGAGGACAAAGGCGACCATGGCGCGCTCTGGCTGGTGGCCGAGCACCCCGAACTGTTCGACGGCGTCGGGGCCGCCATCGGCGAGTCCGGGGGCCACGCCACGCTCCTCACCGCCGTCGACGGCGCCCCGGTCCGGCTGTACCCGGTGGCGGTGGCGGAGCGCGGCACCCTGCACATCCGGGTCCGCGCCGAAGGGACCTCCGGCCACGGCTCCCGCCCGGTGCCCGCCAACGCCGTCAAAACCCTGATCTCCGGGCTCGAGCGGGTGGGAAACCACCGCTGGCCGCTGACCCTCACGCCGGCCGTGCGCGCCTACATCGAGCAGACCTCTGCGGCGCTGGGGCACAACGCGGACCTGGAGACCGAGGCAGGCGTGGGACTGGCCATTGACGCCATGGGTGCGGCGGGTACCGTGGCGGGGGTGACCATACGCTGCTCCTCCACCCCCACCGTGCTGCGCGCCGGCTACAAGGTCAACGTCATCCCGGGCGTTGCCGAAGCCGACATCGACATCCGCTGCCTGCCGGGGACCCAGAAATCCACCATGGAGACCATCGATGCGCTGCTGGGGCCGGGGATCACGCGGGAATTCCTCTCGCACCAGCCGCCGACCCAATCGGACGCGGGCTCGCACTGGTTCGAATCGATGCGCCGTGCCCTGCTGCGGCACGACCCGGCCGCCGTCGTGGTGCCGTACTGCATGGGCGGCGGGACGGATGCCAAGGCCTTCGCGCCGCTGGGGATTTCCTGCTTCGGCTTCGCGCCCCTGGGCGCCGACCCCGGGGGCCGGACCGTGGACGGCGTGCACGGTGTGGACGAGCGGGTCCCGGTGGCGAGCGTCCGCAGCGGGCAGCTCATCCTGCAGGACTTCCTGGAAAACGTATGAGTCCCCGGCCGGCCGCCGCCGTGGACGGGCAGCCCGACAGGGATTCCCGCGACCGGGCTGGGGATTCCCTGGCGGCGCGCCTTGATGCGTTGGCAGCGGACCGCGCCGCTGCCGGGACGGCGCCGGCGCTCGCCGTCGGCGTTTTCACCGGAGGGAAGCTGCGGGCCACCGTCCTGCGCGGCAGCATCGATGGGGCCGGCCGTCCGCCGCGGACCGACACCGCCTTCCGGATCGCGTCCTGCACAAAATCGTTCACCGCTGCCGCCGTCCTGATCCTGCGGGACCGCGGGCTCCTGGACCTCGACAGCGAGGTCTCGGCCCACCTGCCTTACCTCCGGCTGATCGGCCCGGGGGAGGACATGCCCAACGGTCCGCTGACCCTGCGGATGCTCCTGACCATGTCCGGCGGCCTGCCCACCGACGATCCCTGGGCCGACCGGCAGGAAGCCATGCCGGGCACGGACTTCGAGGAGCTGCTCGGGGCCGGGGTGCGCCTGGTCCGCACACCCGGCACGGCCTACGAATACTCGAACCTCGGCTACGCCATGCTCGGAGCGGTCATCACGGCGGCAGCCGGACGCGACTACACCGAGGTTGTCCGGCAGGAGCTGCTGGAGCCGCTGGGGCTGTGGAGCACCGGCTTCGACGCGGGCGTCCGGGCGGCCGGGGGAGTGGCCCAGGGCTATTGCCGGCGCGCCGAGGCGTGGGAACCGCAGCCGTTCAGCGGACCCGGCGCCTTCTCGGCCATCGGCGGGCTCTTCAGCACACTCACGGACCTCGGCCGCTGGGCCGACTGGCTCGCCGACGGCTTCACCGACGGGCCGGAGCCCGCCGGGGAACCACTGAGCCGGGCAAGCCGCCGGGAAATGCAGCAACTGCACCGGTATTCCGGCCCGGAGAACCTCGTCCCGGAGGGGACCGGCGGGACCGGCGCTGTGACCGGCGCGGTGGCCGGCGTCGGGGGGTATGGCTTTGGGCTCCGGATCTTGGAGGACCCGCACCGGGGACTGGTCATCGGCCACTCCGGCGGCTATCCGGGCTTCAGCTCGCACATGACGTGGCACCCCGCGAGCGGGACCGCCGTCGTCGGCTTCGAGAATGCCAGCTATGCGAAGGTCGGTGGGCTGGTCCGCGAAGTGCTCGCCGGGGTGCTGCAAGGTCAGACCGGCACCCCTTCCGGCGAACCCGCGACGCCGGCCGCAGAGGAGCCCGCACGGGCCGGGGTGACTCCGTGGCCGGAAACGCTGGCGGCGCGCGCCGTCGTCGAACGCCTGGTGGAAGCGTGGGATGACGGACTGGCGCGCTCGGTCTTCGCCGGAAATGTCGAGCTGGATGAAGCGATCGCGGACAGGCGACACCGGCTCCAGCTGGCGCTCGCAACTGTGGGGTCGCTGCAGCACGGCGCGTCGGAGCCCGGCCTCAGCGTGACGGCGGCGAGGCTGGATTGGGTGATTCCCGGATTCCGCGGCGGCCTCCACTGCGAGTTGTCGATGACCCCCGAGGCGGTCCCCAGGGTGCAGAGCCTGACTTTCTCGGCCGTCACGTCCACGCCGGTCGATGCCGTGGCGCCCGTCAGGACATAGAATCCGAGAACCCTGGGCGGCCTGCGCCTCAGGGACCGCAGCGCAGGGCCCGGGCCCAGGGGAGCCGTACGTGAGTATCCAGTCCAACATTCATTCCCTCCTGCCCTCGCTGGCGCCCGCCGCCCGGCGCGTTGCCGAGGTGATCGTCGCCGACCCGGGTGTCGTGCTGGGACTGACCATCTCCGAGCTCGCCACCATGTGCAACACCTCGGAACCGTCCGTGGTGCGGTTCTGCCGCGCCATCGGGTTCAGCGGCTACGTCCAGCTCCGGCTGGCCCTGGCCACGGAAGTCGGCCGGGAGCACCGCACGGGGGCGGTGGGGAAGAAATTCGGCGAGGACATCCGGCCGGAGGACTCCCTCGCGGACGCCGTCGCCAAAGTCCGGTACACCGAGACCATGGGCATCCAGGAGACCCTGGACGGCCTTGACCTCGACGTCCTCGGCGCCGTCGCGGAGAAGATCAACGCCGCGCCGCACACGCTGATCTACGGGGTGGGCGCCGGAGCCATCGTCGCGGATGACCTCCGCTACAAACTCTTCCGGATCCGGCGGCAGGCGACGTCGTTCCGCGACCAGCATGACGCGCTGATGGGGGCATCCCTCATGGGTCCGGAGGACGTCGCGATTGCCTTTTCGCACAGCGGCCGGACCCGGGAGACCCTGGAATTCCTCCGCCGGGCCAAGGCCTCGGGAGCTACGACGGTGGCGGTCAGCAATGCCGCAGCCTCGCCGATCGTCCAGGAAGCAGACCTCAGCCTGTTCACCGTGGTGCGGGAGACGGCATTCCGTTCCGGCGCGATGGTCTCCCGGATTGCCCAGCTCTCCGTGGTGGACTGTCTCTTCGTCAGTGTGGCGCGGCTGAGCTACGGGGCCACGCTCGAGGCGCTGGAAACCACCCGAGAGGCCGTGCTGGGACGGCCGGGGCCGCGCCACTAGCCGGCGTCTTTACGCGGACAGGCCTGGCTGGCCCGGCGCTTGGCCCGGCGCTTGGCCCGGCGCTTAGCCCGGGCGCCTAAACGGTGGGGCGCTTAAACGGTCCGGCGTTCGGCCGGTCCGGCCGCGCACAGGATCCGGGCCACTGCCTGCGCCGTTGCCCGGGACGAGCCAAAGCAGTTGAGCGTGGGCAGCGGCGGGTCCGGTGGCGCCGCGACGCCGGTGTTGATGCAGACGGCGCCGGGGATGGCCCGGGCGGCCTCCGCCGCGGCGGGCCCGGGGCTCCCGGCGGCCAGGCCCCCGACAAGGACCACAACAGACTCCCCCCGGGCCGGCGGGACCTGGTGTGTGTGCCGACGTCCGGCGCCGGGGAGGCCCGACGCCGGCAGCGGCACCACCGTGACGTAGTCCGCCAGGGCCGCGGCAAAGAGGTCCGCGGTGCGTCCGGCGGCCTGGTTCTTGCCCCGTCTTGCATCGACCAGCAGCACCCGGTTGGTCCCCGTCGGCAGCGCCACGGGCTGCACTTGGTCTGTCCCGGCGTCGGCGTCGGCGCCTGTTCCGGCGGGATGGCTGAAGCTGCAGGCTCCGGCGGCGGCCGCCACCCAATCCGGAACCGGCAGTGGGGGCCGTGCCGCTGCCGCAACCGAGGCGTCCCCGGCCCAGCGGGCGAAGTCCGCCACCCGGCGCCCGGCGTCCCGAAGCAGGCCCACGGGGAGGGTGCCGTCGGCCACGGCTGCCAGCAGGGCATCCCGCACCTCGAGGTAGGCGGCCTTGTCGGGACGGATGCCGCCGTCGCCGTCGCCGTCGTCGTCGCCGCCGTCGTTGCGGGTGGCGGTGCCGACGCCATCCCCGGACGTCGCCGGGTTGCC
Organism: Pseudarthrobacter kochi; assembly: GCF_055412805.1. Classification (NCBI taxonomy): domain Bacteria; kingdom Bacillati; phylum Actinomycetota; class Actinomycetes; order Micrococcales; family Micrococcaceae; genus Pseudarthrobacter; species Pseudarthrobacter kochi. The sequence goes on along the minus strand of NZ_JBVAYV010000002.1, from coordinate 178,585 downwards.
GAGGCAGAGCAGGTCAGCTCCGGCCAGAACGGCCAGGACGGCACCGCGGCCGGACCCGGTGGTGGCGCGGATGGCCGCCATGTCCAACGCGTCCGTGATCTGCAGGCCCCCAAATCCCAGGCCGCGCAGCAGCGAACCGGCCGCAGGGTTCAGGGTTGCCGGGGCCGGTCCGAGCCCGGGGACCACGATGTGGGCGGTCATGACGGCTTTGACCCCGGCGGCGACGGCATCGCGGAATGGCGGCAGGTGCCCGGCTTTGATCTCGTCAAGTGTCTGCCGCAGGGTTGGCAGTTCCAGGTGGGAATCTGCGCTGGTGTCACCATGGCCGGGGAAGTGCTTGGCGCAAGCCCCGACTCCCGCGGACTGGATCCCGGTGACCATGGCCGCCGTGTGCCTGCCTGCAAGCCCGGGCCGGTCGCCGAAGGACCGCACACCAATCACCGGGTTCAGGGGATTGGTGTTCACATCGGCCACGGGTGCCAGGACCAGGTTGATTCCCGCGCTCCGGCACAGCTCCCCGATGGCGCGGCCGGCGGCCTCGGTGACACCGGCGTCGTCGATCCTGCCGAGCACGGCGGCGCCGGGAATCGACGAGCCGAGGCGAAACTCCAGCCGGGTGACGTTCCCGCCTTCCTCATCGCTGCCGATGACGGCGAGCGGGTTGGCCTCCCTGACGGAGGCCGAGAGCCGGGCCAGCTGGGCCGGGTCCGCGGGATCGATGTTCTGGCTGAAGTAGACCACGCCCGCAACGCCCTGGCGCAGGGCGGCCGCGAGCCACTGCGGCACGGTCTGGCCGGAGAATCCCGGCCAGACCGTGCCGTTGACCAGCCGGAGGAGCTCCGCGTGGCGGACGCCGGGCGTACCTTCCTGGCTGATTCCCGCAGTATCGCCGGCGGAGGTGCCCGGCTTGCCCGAGGTCTCGAACGTCTTGGTCTCGTCCCGGTTTGTCATGCGCCCCACCCTACCCAGAGCCCCGGACCCGGAACCCCGCGGGACATGCCCATTGTTCGCGCCAAGGAGTGGGCAGAATGGGATTGTGTCCAGCCCTGGGTCGGCGCGGAGGGCATGTCCCGTGGTGCCGGGGACATGTTGCGTGGTGCCCGGGGAGGGCCAGCCTGTGTGCGGCCAGCCCGCGCGTGGGACATGCCCATTGTTCGCGCCAAGGAGTGGGCAGAATGGGATTGTGTCCAGCCCTGGGTCGGCGCGGAGGGCATGTCCCGTGGTGGCACCGGGGTTAAACGGCAACGCGGGGCCACCGTGGTCCATCCCCGCTGCTGGAGATGGGCCGCATGTGACCCCGCGCTGGTGTGGTGTGGCTGGCTGTCCTAGGCAGCTGCCGCCGTGCTGTAGGCCTGCTGGATGACGGAGCCCCAGTGCGGACCGTACATCGTAGTGGAATTGCTGCCATAGCCGTAGCTGTTGACCGAGTTCTGGTAGCCGGTGGAGCTGGAACCGATGAACCACGGGCCGCCCGAGGATCCGCCGGTCATGTTGCAGGGGATGCCCTGGGAGTTGAACTGCGGGTTGTACGGGTCGTTTGTGGCCGTTCCGCTGCAGCTCTTCAGGGACTCGCCGTTGAAGGGTGCCGCCGCCGGGTAGCCGAAGGACTTGTAGCTCAGGCCGCGGGCAGCGTTGAACTGCACGCCCGAGGCGCCCACGACATCCGCCAGCTTCTGGCCGTTGAGGGTGTTCATGACCGCGAAACCGGTGTCGTACGTCATGTCGCCGCCGGAGCTCCACTGGGTCGGGGCGTAGAGGGCCTTGGCCGTCCACATGCCGTAGGGGGCGGAGCCGTTGAGGTAGGCGGGGACGAACGTGAACTTGGTGGCGAAAGCGCCGGGGCCCTCGTTGACGCAGTGCCCGGCCGTGGAGACGGTGCTCTTGTTCGTGGAGGAGACCGAGTTGCCGGAGCACACGTAGTTGGTGCCGCCGAGGGTGAAGAAGACCTTGCCGATGTGCTTGACCGGGGTTTCGCTCGCATTGGCCCCCGGCTGGAGCGGCTGGACTTCCTTCGCCTGCCGGCTCGGGGCCAGGGCCTCGACGGTGCCTGGTGCTCCCGCTTCCGCCGGGCGGTTCAGGGCGGCCTTGGAGTTGGCGCCGCGCTGCACTGCCTTGCCGGCCAGCACGTCACCGGGGATGGCGTTGCGCATCCGCTCCTCCGTCCAGTACTCCGCTCCGCCGGTCTCGACGACGGCGTGGCTGCTGACGCCCGAAGTCTCCGTCGGTGCCTTGCCTGAAGCCGGGGCGGCGCTCGCTGCGCCCGCAGCGCCCAGCGCCAACAGCGCCGCTGCCGAGAGGGTGAGAAGGCTGGTGGCCAGAGTCTTGGGTGTTCTCATGGGTGTCCTAACCGGTGGAAAGCGGGGCGGCCGCCGATGATGGCCGCTGTGATGGGAACGAAACTACGGGACTTTGACGAACCTGTAAAGCTTCTTGTCAATTTCTGTAATAGCATGTTGCGGTCGTCATGGAATGTGGGGCGTCCGACACTGGTAGGCGGCAACCCGGCTCCCTCGGGTAAGTTAGGGATGTTGAAATGGCACTAAATTCCGGAAATACCCAGACCTTCAGGGAGACGCCCGAGCAATGGCAAAGATTATCTATACCCACACCGACGAAGCGCCGATGCTGGCAACCTATTCGTTCTTGCCGATTGTCGAAGCCTTCGCTTCGACGGCCGGTGTGGCAGTGGAGACCCGCGACATTTCGCTGGCCGGCCGCATCATCGCCGCGTTCGGCGACTACCTCACCGAAGAGCAGCGCGTCGGTGACGCAATGGCCGAACTTGGCGCCCTCGTCAAGAAGCCCGAAGCCAACATCATCAAGCTGCCCAACATCAGCGCCTCGACGCCGCAGTTGAAGGCAGCCATCGCGGAACTCCAGAGCCAGGGCTACGCCCTCCCGGACTACCCGGACAACCCGTCCTCGGACGAGGAGACGGACATCCGCTCCCGCTACGACAAGATCAAGGGCTCCGCCGTCAACCCGGTGCTGCGTGAAGGAAACTCGGACCGCCGCGCACCGCTTTCGGTCAAGGCCTACGCCCGCCAGAACCCGCACAGCATGGGCGCCTGGACCTCCGAGTCCAAGACCAACGTCGCCACGATGGACGCCGATGACTTCCGCGCCAACGAGAAGTCCGTGGTCATCAAGGCCGACGGGAACATCAAGATCCAGCTGGTCAAGGAAGACGGCACAGTCAAAGTCCTCAAGCGGGCCTTCCCCGTCCTCGCCGGCGAGGTCATTGACGGCACCGTAATGCGCGCCGCCGCCCTGGACACCTTCCTCGCGGCACAGGTTGCCCGTGCCAAGGAAGAGGGCGTGCTGTTCTCCGCCCACCTCAAGGCGACCATGATGAAGGTCTCGGACCCGATCATGTTCGGGCACGTCGTCAAGGCATACTTCGCCGAGCTCTTCGACACCTACGGCGCCCAGATCGCCGCCGCCGGCCTGAGCCCGAACAACGGCCTGGCCTCCATTCTCAACGGCCTCGAGGACCTCCCCGAGGAGATCCGCGGCGACGTCGAGGCGGCCATCACCAAGGGCCTGAACGACGGCCCCGAACTGGCCATGGTCGATTCCGACAAGGGCGTCACCAACCTCCACGTCCCCTCCGACGTGATCGTGGACGCCTCCATGCCGGCCATGATCCGCAGCTCCGGCCACATGTGGGGCCGCGACGGGCAGGAAGCCGACACGCTCGCCGTCCTCCCGGACAGCAGCTACGCCGGCATCTACCAGGTGGTCCTGGACGACTGCCGCGCCCACGGCGCCTTCGACCCGACCACGATGGGCACCGTCCCGAACGTTGGCCTGATGGCCCAGGCCGCCGAGGAATACGGAAGCCACGACAAGACCTTCGAGATCCAGTCGGCCGGCACCGTCCAGGTAGTCGACGACGCCGGCACCGTGCTGATCGAGCACCAGGTTGCCCCGGGCGACATCTGGCGTGCCTGCCAGACCAAGGACGTGCCGATCCGCGACTGGGTCAAGCTGGCCGTCACCCGTGCCCGCGCCTCCGCCATGCCGGCCATCTTCTGGCTGGACAAGGGCCGCGCGCACGACGCCCAGATGATCGCCAAGGTTGAGGAATACCTCAAGGAATACGACACCGAGGGCCTCCAGATCGACATCATGACCCCTGAGGACGCAACGGCTTTCACCCTGGAGCGTATCCGCAAGGGCGAGGACACCATCTCGGTGACCGGCAATGTGCTGCGCGACTACCTCACGGACCTGTTCCCGATCCTGGAACTCGGCACCAGCGCCAAGATGCTCTCCGTGGTTCCGCTGATCAACGGCGGCGGCCTCTTCGAAACCGGTGCCGGTGGCTCCGCCCCGAAGCACGTCCAGCAGCTGCTCAAGGAAAACCACCTGCGCTGGGACAGCCTGGGCGAGTTCCTGGCTCTCGCCGTCAGCTTCGAGCACCTGGCCACCTCCACGGGCAACGCCCGCGCGCAGATCCTGGCCGACACCCTGGACCGCGCCACCGGCACCTTCCTGCTGGAGAACAAGTCCCCGAAGCGCAAGGCGGGCGAGCTCGACAACCGCGGCAGCCACTTCTACCTGGCCAAGTTCTGGGCCCAGGAACTGTCCCGCCAGAGTGACGACGCCGAGCTGGCCGCGGCGTTCGCCGCCGTTTCCGGAGCGCTGGATTCCGGTGAGGAGACCATCGTCGGCGAGCTCCTGGCCGTACAGGGTTCCCCGGTGGATCTCGGTGGCTATTACCACCCGGACGAGGCCAAGCTCACCGCAGCCATGCGGCCCTCGGCGAAGTTCAGCGAAGTGCTGTCCATGCTCGGCTAACAGCCGTTCAGCGCCACACAAACGCCCCGCCTCCCATTAGGGAAGCGGGGCGTTTTGCTGTTGTGGCTAGCCGTTGCCCTTGCCCTTGCCTTTGGCCTTGCCGCTGTCGGCCGGCACGGGCACGACGGCGGGCGGCGAAGCCGACGCGGCGGCCGCGGCTGCCTGTGCGGCCGCTTCCTGTTCGGCAGCAACCCGGGCAGCTTCAGCGGCAGCAGCACGGGCCGCTTCGGCAGCGGCCTGCTGGGCAGTGAGGTCCGCACGGACGGTATCGACGGACTTCCTGATGCTCTGGTGCCGCTTGAAGGACACCTCACCCCGGGCGGCCGCCTCGTCCAGGTTCACCACGAGCTCGTCGAGGCGTTTCAGCGACGCTGCCGGATCACTGGAGGCGGCGGCCTCGGTGACGGCAAGGACCTGGGATTGAAGCTGCCGGGCGGCATCGCGGTCCAGCTCCGGGGCCGCGGAGCAGCCGGCGAGCGAGCCGGTGGCCAGCACCGAACCGAGGAGCAGCCCGGCGAGGAGCCGACGGGAGCGGCCGGGCCTGGCTTCCGGAACCGGCGGGGTGGTCAGGTTCATGGTTCCACACTCTTCTGCAGCTCTTGGAGGTGCTGGCCCAGGTCCCCGGTCACGGCCGGGTAGGGAACGACGTCGGTCGGTTCGGGTGCTGCGAGGGCGACGGCGGCCGCGACTCCACCGGTGACCGCCGCCAGGAGCGCGAGGGAGAGCAGGATCTGGGAGCGGCGCCGGGCCCGCCGGAAGCGCGAGGCGGTCCGGGACACGAAGGAGCCGCGGGTTGCCCGCGGGCCGGGTGCTGCGTCCGGGTCCAGAAGATAGCCGCCCGGGACGCCGGGGCTGGCACCTGGCCCGGGGGAGGACCGCCGCGGGGGCCGGGCCGGCGGTGCGGGCAGCACCCGGGTGCGTTCTTCGGCGAGGAGCCCGGGTAGTGACTCGGGCGAGACCAGGGCATGCCGCAGCGCCACTTCGAGGTCCGCGGCGGACGGCCGGTCCAGGGGGTCCAGTGCTGTCATCGCCCGGATCAGCTTGGCCCATTCCACGGGCACGGTATCGGGGATGGCCGGGGCGCGGTGCAGTCTCGCGACGGCGGATTCCACAGCACTGCCGGGGTATTCGATCTCGCCCTTGATGCATTCGAGCAGGACCAGCCCCAAGGAATAGATGTCGCTGGCCGGGCCCAGGTCGGCGCCCCGGGACTGTTCCGGGCTCAAATACGCGGCGGTGCCCACCATGGTTCCTGTAGCCGTCAGCCGGGTCCCGTCCATGATGCGGGCGATCCCGAAATCGGTGAGTTTCGGCCGCAGCGGTTCCCCGGGGCGGACGGGGACAAGCAGGATGTTGGCCGGCTTGATGTCCCGGTGGACGATGCCGAGCGAGTGGACGTAGGCCAGGGCGTCGGACACGCCGGCGCCGATGACCGCGATCTCATCCAGCGGCAGCGGGCTGTGCCGGATCCGGGCCCGGAGGTCTTGCCCGTCGACCAGTTCCATGGTCAGGAACGGCCGGGGTTCCCCGGGGATCCGGGTGTCTGTGCCGGCATCGAAGAGGGTCACCAGGCTCGGATGGTTCAGGGTGGCGAGGAGTTCAATCTCGGCTTCCTGACGCCTGAGTTCGTCGGGGTCGGCGGACTGTGGGGCAAAAAGCTTGAGTGCGACGTCGCGGCCGAGGTTCGTGTCCTTGGCTGAATAGACGGAGGCCATGCCGCCCCGGCCGATCACTTCCCCCAGCCGGTAGCGGCCGCTCAAGAGCTCCACCGTGTCGCTATTGGGCGAACTGTCCACGCTTGTCCCCGTCCTTTTCCCCCGGCGCCACGGCGGCGCCTCTGAAGAATGATACCGGGACGGGTATTGGCTCCCCGCACTGCGGCCGCGGACCGACGGCCGCCGTGCGGGTAGATGCTGTACCGGAGCCTGCGTCGCCGTTGGATCCCCCAGCGGACCCAACGACTGAATGCTGTACCGGAGCCTGCGTCGCCGTTGGATCCCCCAGCGGACCCAACGACTTCACTCCGGCGTCACAAGACCTTTGCTTGGCGGCGGCGCCCCTAGGGTGGGCGCTCCTCGTGGTGCGGCATGGGTTTGCGGCGCGCCGGTGGTCCCGACGGCCGGGCCGCCGCAGGGCGCAGCGCCGCGGGCGCCGAAGGCGCGGGTCCCTTGACGGGTACGGCGACAGGGGAAAAGGGGGTGCCGGAACACCGGCGGCGGACGGTGGCGTCCATCGGGGATCTCCTGAATGACTGTTGGCGGGCGCTCAAGGCAGCCCGATTGGCCGTGCTCTGTGGAGGGCAGAGACGGCTAACTAGTCAGGAGAAGAACCGGGGTCAGCTGCGACGGCAGGGTGCACGTGCTGCAGCGGGCCACGGATTGGATCAGCACCGGCGGTGGGAATCACCAAATACGGGCTGGGAAGCCAGGCAGCCCCACCTGCGGGGCCACCGGACGAGAGGGTGTTTCCGGATCCGGAGCCGGGAGCTGCAGGCAGGGCATCGGGAGCGGGCAGACCTGTCCCGTTGGGCCACGGGTTGCGGTGGTCCTTGCCGCCGGGCGCTGCCGGTGCAGTGCCCCCGGAGGCAGAGCCTGCCGGAGGAGCGCTGCCGGTCTGCAGGGCGTCGGCTTTCGGGCGGACAGCGGTATCCAGGGCAGGGAGATACAGTGCGCCGCCAAAGACATCGGCGGCGGGCACGGGCGTGGCCTCCTGCAAGGCGGCAAGAACGGCGTCGGTGACGCGGCAGTCCGGGGGGACTCCGGATTCTGCGGCGATGACGGGGTCCGGAGGAACAGGACCCGGCCCAGGGAGCGCCCCGGCAGGGAGCGCCCCGTCAAGCAGGGCCAGGTCTGGAGCCGCTGGTTCGGCCGGCGGAACCGTGGCCGCGGGGTCCGCCGGCAACGGGTCCGCCACCACCGGGTCGGCAGGCGCCGGTGCCGGGAGCGCCGGATCGAGGACCGGCGCCGTGGGGTCCAGGACCGGGCCGGTTGCGGGCATCGTTGGCTCAGGCGCGACGACGGGTGGCGTGGAATCCGGGGCGGGAGCCGGGTAGGTCACTTCCGGGTCCGGAGCGGGCGACGGCGTAGGGTCCGGGCGGGTGGGTGTTGGAGACGGTGACGGTGCCGGGTTGGTGACCGGCTCGGGCGTGGGTTCCGCAGCGGGCGGAGGGGCCGGCACTGCTGTGGGCTCGGGCTCGGGCGCGGGCGCCGGAACCGCAACCGGCGGGGGAGCCGGCACAGCGGTGGGCTCGGGGGCAGGTTCGGGAGCCGGCGGGGGAACAGCAGCCGCGGGCGGGGGGACAGGAACACCGGGGCCGGGGGCCGGGCCCGCGGTAGGGTCAGGGACCGGAACAACGGACCAGGGCGTTCCCCCCGGCATGGAGCCCGTCCCGACAGCCGCCTCGACAGCCGCGGAAGCTGGCGGCGCTGCGGCAATGAGGGCTGGGACGGCGTCCGCGGGAACCGTGATGACAGTTGCGGCCGTGGCGCCGGCCGTCGGGCCGGGAGTGGCGGCGTCGTCCGCGCTGGCAGCTGCCGCGGAGAGGGCCAGCCAGGCGATTCCGGCGACGCCTCCCAGAATGACCCGCCGGAGTGGTCGGCGCGCGCGCAACGGGACTGATGCTGGGTCCACGCGCACACCCCATTTCCCCGGAAAGCTCGACGGTTGCCTATAGGGTAAGTCCGCGCGCGTGGGCGAGTCCAGAGTGAACCGTAAACTCGTGGGGTTCAGGAGGCGGAATCCCGGGTCACCGGGCGTCGTTCGGGTAGCTCACACCCAGTTGGGCGCGCACGCCGTCGAACAGCCGCATGGTGTTGAGGGAGTCTTCGAGCGGCATCACGGGGCTCTCGGTGAGTCCTTGCTGGATGCAGCGGGTCACCTCGCGCAGTTCATAGCTGTAGCCCCGTCCGACGACGTCGAAGGACTCGCTGCGGGGCTCGTCGAAGCCAACCCGAATGTGGAGTTCCTTGGGGTTGTTGATCGAACCGATGGCCTGCAGGAACCCCTGGCTGCCGGCCACGGTGGCGGTCCGGGGACCGTGCGCCAGGAGGGATGAGGTCAGTTGCGCCTGGGCGCCGTGGTGGTAGCCGAGGGTCAGCGCGTTCTGGGCGTCGACGCCATCGTCGTTCAGCCAGCCGGTGGCACTGACGGTCTGCGGGAAACCCAGGGTGCCGAGCGCCCAGAGCAGCGGGTAGACGGTGAGGTCCAGCAGGGCGCCGCCGCCGTCCTTCGGTGCCCAGAGGCGTGAGGTGGGCGAATACGGCGCCGGGAAGCCCAGGTCCGCCCCTACCCACTTGACCTCGCCGATCTCGCCGGAGGCAGCGATCTGGAAGGCGCGCTGCATGCTGGGCAGGAAGCGGCTCCACATGGCCTCCATGAGGAACAGGCCCTTGGCCCGGGCCAGGGACACGAGCTCGGCGGCCTCGCGCGCATTGACGGTAAGCGCCTTCTCGCACAGCACGTGCTTGCCGGCGGTCAGGGCCGCCAGCGCGATTTCGTGGTGGTGGGCGTGCGGCGTGGCGACGTAAACGACGTCGACGGCGTCATCGGCGAGCAGCCGTTCGTAGCCGCTCTGCCCGGCCAGGTCACCGTAGGCCCGGGCGAAGCCGAAATCGGCGGCGAACGCATCGGCTGCCGCCTGGGTGCGCGAGCTGACAGCGTAGAGCTCGGCGTCGGCCAGGAGCTCCAGGTCGCGGGTTACGGACGCCGCAATGCCTCCCGTGGCGATGACCCCCCAGCGCAGCCTGGCGCCGGTGGCAGTGCGGGGATCGGGGTCCGGCTGGCTGGACAACCAGGGCGTGGCGATGTGGGCGGTCATGGAGCCATCTTCTCACCCGGTTGAGGGAGCGTCGGGGTGTTGGCCGCGGAAGCCGGGGGCGGGTTGAGGAGGGAGCCCCCGGCTTCCGCGGCGTCTGTGGGGCGGGGCGCTACGCGGGGGACCCGGCCGCGACCCGGCCGCGCGCCGGCTCCGACGTCAGCCGGCCCTGCTGGAGCCGGAACCGCCGGTCGGTCTTATTGGCCAGCGGGCGGTCGTGGGTGACGACGAGGATGGTGGTGTTGTGGTCCCGGCTGAGCGAGCTGAGCAGTTCGATGATGTGCTCGCCGGTCTGTTCGTCGAGATTTCCCGTCGGCTCGTCGGCGAGGATCAGCTTGGGGGAATTGGCCAGCGCGCGGGCGATCGCCACCCGTTGCTGCTCGCCGCCGGAAAGCCGGTTGATCCGCCGCACATGCTTGTCCGGATCGAGCTGCACCTGCTCGAGCAACTCCCGGGCACGCTCCAGGCGGCCGGCTTTCCGGACCCCGGCAAACTCCATCGGCAGCATCACATTGTCCACTGCGGAGAGGTTCGGGATCAGGTTGAACTGCTGGAACACAAAGCCGATGTCCCGGCGCCGGTATTCGGTGAGCTTGCTGTCCGGCATGCCGGCCAGGCTCACCCCGTTGACGAGCACATCCCCGCTGGTTGGTTTGTCGAGGGCGCCGAGCAGGGACAGGAGGGTGCTTTTGCCGCTGCCGCTCTTGCCCACGATCGAGGCCAGGGTGCCCTGCTGGAGCTCGAAGCTGACGTCGTTGACCGGCTTGATCGTGCGGTCGCCGGATTTGAACGTTCGGACCAGGTTCTTGACTTCGATCATGGCTACTCTCCTCGGAGGACTTCGATGGGGCGGATGCGGGCGGTGAGCAGGGCCGGAACCAGCGCCCCGATGATGGCGACGCCGAACACGGCAGCGATGCCGGCGGCAATCACGCCGGGGGACGCGCTTGCGGTCACGGAGGTCAGCAGCTGGCTGGCCCCGCCGAGCGGGTTCCCGCCCGGGAAACCGGCACCCCCGGCCAGGCCCGCACCCGGGCCGCCGGGGACACCGCGCTGGCCGGCCACGGTGGCGGCGGTGGCGGTGTTGGAGCTGATCAGCGCGGAGGCTATACCGCCGCTGGCGAAGGACGCGACGGCGGCACCCACCACGCTGCCCATGGCCACAAGGACCAGCGCCTCCAGCACGAACTGCAGGCCGATGGTGCGGTTCGGGGCGCCGATCGCCTTCAGGACACCGATTTCCCGGCGGCGCTCGCGGACCAGCATGACCATGATCAGCAGGATGATCAGGCCCGCGGTGGCCAGGGCCGCCACGAAGGCAATGAAGGAGATGTTCTTGACGCTGCCGAGTGAGCTGACCGCGGTTTCAAGGTTGCGCTGGCCCTGGCTGACGTCGGCCTTGTCGGTGCCGAGCGCTGCCTGCAGCGCCGTCTTGGCGGCGTCGACGTTCTCCATGGAATTGACGGTGACGATCATGGTGGACAGTTCCCCAGGGAGTTCCGCAAGTGTCTGGGCCGTGGGGAGCGTGAGGTACAGGGCATTGTTGCCGAAGGCCGTGCCGGCGTCAAACAGTCCCGCCACGGTGAAGCTCTGGTCGTTGATGGTGAACGTGGAGCCGACGGTGAGGCCGTTCTTCTCGGCCAGAGTGGTGCCCAGCAGGGCACCGGTGGAGGCCGACGTGTAGTCGCCCAGCCCCGTGCCCGCGGTCAGCCCAAGCGCCTTGCCGGTGGTGTCCACCTCGGCACCGATCCCGGTGGCCGTGATGGGCACGGAGAACGCCGGTGCCGGCGCAGCGGTTCCGGAAGTGCCGGTGGCTCCCGTGCTGCCGGTCGCGGACTGGTTGCGGTTGCCGAGCGTGCCGGCGTCGACGGCGGCCGTGAGGCTCGTGGTCACAGTGGTGGCTGATTGGCCGCCGGGACCTCCTGGACCTCCCTGCGCGCCCGGTCCTCCCTGCGCGCCCGCTGCGGTCTGCGCTGCGGCCGCAGCGGCGTTGCGCAGCCGCAGTGCCTTGGTGCCGACGACGGTGCTCACATTGGGGACGGCGGCCGCCGTCGTGGCCTGGTCTGCGGTGAGCGGCTCGCCGCCGCCTTCAAAGCCCTGGCCGCCGGCGGGATTGACGGTGAGCACCGTGCCCACCGAGGCGTGCAGTTCCGCGACCTTCCCCGCGACAGCCTGGTTGGCCACCAGCATGGCCAGCGCGAGGCCGATGGCAACCGCCAGAACGGCCACCACGGCCGCTGTCCGGACCTTGTTTCTGAAGGCGTTGCCTATACTCCGGGCAAGGACGCTCACGTGACTCCTAGGGATCTCAGGCCGGCCGGAATGGCCGGCGGCTGACACCACACTGGTACGGGCTGCTGTGCGGACCGCTGTCCGGCCTTGCACGCCTCCTGGCGGGCAGCAAAAAGCCCCGGCCCGCCAGGAGGCGGAGCCGGGGCCCTTTGGTGTCTGGGACGAAGGAACTACTTGGTCAGCGGTCCGAGTACCGGATCGTTGACGTAGGCCGTCTTGACGTTTTCCTTGGTCACAATGACCGGCTCCAGCAGGTACGCCGGAACAACCTTGACGGTGTTGTTGTAGGACTTGTCATCGTTGATCTCAGGCTTCTTGTTGGCCTGGAGGTCCTTGACCATGGTGATGGCATGCTCCACGAGCTTGCTGGTGTCCTTGTTGATGGTGGAGTACTGCTCGCCGGCCATGATGGACTTGACGGACTCAACTTCGGAGTCCTGGCCGGTGATGACCGGAAGCGGCTTGCCGGCGGCCTTGACCGACGTCAGGACGGCGCGGGCCAGGGTGTCGTTCGGGGACAGCACACCATCGAGTGTTGCGCTGCCGTAGCTGCCGGTCAGCAGGGTGTCGGCACGACGCTGCGCGTTCTCTGCCTTCCAGCCCTGGGTCACGGCCTGTTCGAACGTCGTCTGGCCGGAGAGTACCTTGAGGGTGCCGTCGTCGATCTTCGGCTTCAGGATGCTCATGGCGCCGTCAAAGAAGACCTTCGCGTTGGCGTCATCGGGGGAACCGGCGAACAGTTCGATGTTGTACGGGCCGGACGGCTTCTTGGCCTTCATTCCGTCCAGCAGCGCCTGGCCCTGGAGTTCACCGACCTTGAAGTTGTCGTAAGCCACGTAGTAGTCCACGTTGGCGGTGTTCAGGAGCAGACGGTCATACGCGATGATCGTGGCGCCGGATTCCTTGGCCTGCTGCAGCTGGGTACCCAGCTGCGCACCGTCGATGGCGCCGACGATGATGACCTTGGCACCCTTGGTGATCATGGCGCTGATCTGGTTCTGCTGTTCCGACACGCCGCCGTTGGCGAACTGTACGTCCGGCTTGAAGCCGGCGGACTTGAGGCCGTCGTTGAAGAGTTTCTCCGCCAGGACCCAGTTTTCGCTGGTCTTCTGCGGGAGCGCGACGCCGATCATGGAGTCCTTCGGGAACGCTTCCCCGCCGGAGGAGGAACCGCCGGTGGTGCCGGTGTCGCTGCGGCCGCAGGCTGTCAGCGCCAGTGCCGCAATAGCAGCGATTGCTGCTGCCTTTCCTGCTTTACCAATCATTCGCATTGCTTGGTTCACTTTCTTTAGATGGAGCGGAAACTCGGAGAAATGAGGACAGGGAACGGATCAGGGAGCGAACTAGGCGCCCTTGGAGATGACCTCTTTGGTGGACGTGGTCTCGTCGGGCTTCAGCTCGCTGCTGCGGCCGAAGTTCTTGAACATCAGGCCAATAATCGATTTCTTGCCCTGAGTCTTGTTGTAGACGTCGAACGCGACGGCGATCAGGAGCACCAGGCCCTTGATGATCTGGGTGAGGTCGGCGCCGACGCCGAGGAGCTGCAGGCCGTTGTTCAGCACGGCCATCACCAGGCCGCCGACGATCGAGCCGATCACGGTGCCAACGCCGCCGGTGACGGCGGCGCCGCCGATGAACACGGCCGCGATGGCGTCCAGTTCCCAGCCGACGCCGTCGAACGGTCCTGACGCGGTGGAACGGCCGACGAAGATCATGCCGGCGAGGCCGGCCAGGACGGACATGTTCATCATGACCAGGAAGTTGACCTTCTTGGACTGGACGCCGGAGAGCTCTGCGGCGTGCCGGTTGCCGCCGACCGCGTAGATGTGGCGGCCGATGACGGTCTTGGAGGAGATGAAGCCGTAGATGAGCACGAGGGCTGCCAGGATCAGGCCCGGGATCGGGAAGGACGTCCCCGGCCGGCCGGTGGCGAACAGGTACGTCGCGTAGAGGATGGCGCCGCAGATCAGGACCAGCTTGGTGATGCTGACCCAGGCCTCAGGTACCTCTGCGCCCAGGGCCTTGGCGTTGCGGCGGGAACGGATCTCACTGAAGATCACGAACGCCGCGCCGAGCAGGCCCAGCAGCAGGGTGAGGTTGTTGTAGCCGGTGCTCGGGCCGATCTCAGGCAGGTAGCCGGAGCCGATCTTCTGGAAGTCGGCCGGTACCGGGATGGTGTTGGACTTGCCGACGTACTGGTTGGCGCCGCGGAAGATCAGCATGCCGGCCAGGGTGACAATGAACGCCGGGATGCCGACGTACGCCGTCCAGAACCCTTGCCAGGCGCCGATCAGGACGCCCAGCAGCAGCCCCAGCAGGACACCCAGGTACCAGGGGATGCCCCAGTCCCGGATGAAGAGGGCCACGCAGACGCCCACGAACGCCGCTACCGAGCCGACGGAGAGGTCGATGTGGCCGGCAATGATGACCAGGACCATGCCGATGGCGAGGATCAGGATGTAGGAGTTGCCGTTGAAGAGGTTGATGACGTTGCCCGGGGTGAGCGTGCGGCCATCGGTTGCAATCTGGAAGAAGATGATCAGTGCCACCAGGGCGAAGATCATGCCGAATTGGCGGGTATTGCCGCCAAAGAGCTTCTTGAGCGCGTTCATTGTTTCAGTCCTTGTTTCCGGAGTGTTCGGAGGGTTCGGAGTCTTCGGAGCAGCTGGCCCCAGCGGATCAGGCGGTCTTGCGTGCCGAGGTCATAAGCTTCATAAGGTTTTCCTGACTTGCTTCGTCCTTGTTGAGCACGCCGGTGATGGCGCCTTCGAAGATGGTGTAGATGCGGTCCGAGAGGCCCAGCAGCTCGGGCAGTTCCGAGGAGATGACGATGACGCCCTTCCCCTGGTTGGCCAGCTGCTGGATGATGCCGTAGATCTCGTACTTGGCGCCGACATCGATCCCGCGGGTGGGTTCGTCCAGGATCAGCAGCTCAGGGTCGGTGAACATCCACTTCGCCAGCACCACCTTCTGCTGGTTGCCGCCGGAAAGTTTGGCGACACCCTCCTCCACCGACGGGGCCTTGGTCCGCAGCGATTTGCGGTACTGCTCGGCGACGGTGAAGACCTTGTTGGCGTCGATCACGTTGTGTTTGCTGACCTTTTTGAGGTTGGCCGAGACCGTGGTGGCTTTGATGTCATCGAGCAGGTTCAGCCCCAGGGACTTGCGGTCCTCGGTGACGTAGCCCAGGCCCGCGTCGATGGCGTGCTTGACGCTCTTGAGCTCGATCTCCTTGCCGTTCATGTAAATCTGCCCGGAAAGGAACCGGCCGTAGGAGCGGCCGAAGACGGAGCGGGCAAGCTCGGTGCGTCCCGCGCCCATCAGCCCGGCGAAGCCGACGATCTCGCCGCGCCGGACGAAGAAGTTGGAGTTCTTGCAGACCAGGCGGTCCTGGACCTGCGGGTGCCCCACGTTCCAGTTCTTGACCTCGAAGAAGACCTCGCCGATCTTCGGCTCGTGGTCCGGGAAGCGGGATTCCAGGGTCCGGCCCACCATGCCCTTGATGATGCGGTCCTCGTCGACGCCGTCGGCCTTGACGTCCAGCGTCTCGATCGATTTGCCGTCGCGGATGATGGTGATGGAGTCCGCGATCTGCTCGATCTCGTTCAGCTTGTGGGAAATGATGATGGAGGTGATGCCGCGGCCCTTCAGGCCGAGCATCAGGTCCAGCAGGTGCTGGGAATCGGATTCGTTGAGGGCCGCCGTGGGCTCGTCGAGGATGAGCAGCTTCACCGACTTGTTCAGGGCCTTGGCGATTTCGACGAGCTGCTGCTTGCCAACGCCGATTTCCTTGATCGGGGTTTCCGGGTCCTCCCGGAGTCCGACCCGTGCCAGCAGTTCGGTGGAGCGGACCCGGGCCTCGGCCCAGTCGATCACCCCGCGCCTGGTGGGCTCGTTGCCCAGGAAGATGTTCTCCATGATGGACAGTTCGGGGATCAGCGCGAGTTCCTGGTGGATGATCACGATGCCGGCGTGCTCGCTGGCCCGGATGTCCTTGAATTGCTGGACTTCGCTTTGGTAGACGATGTCGCCGGTGTAGGTGCCGAAGGGGTAAACCCCGGAGAGCACCTTCATCAGGGTGGACTTGCCGGCGCCGTTCTCACCGCAGATCGCGTGGATCTCACCGGCCTTCACCCGCAGGTTCACCTCGGCCAATGCTTTAACGCCGGGGAATTCTTTGGTGATGGAGCGCATCTCGAGAATTATCGGATCGCTGTGCGTGTTGAGGGACGTCATCTGCCCTTACGCCTCCAATGCATGACTTCGTTGTCCGCCCCTGCAAACCGCAGGGCCGTCTGATGGAAAAGTAAACTGGATCACAGGCCTTGTCGTCAAGTCTTTAACGCAACGGGCCGATAACGAAAAACTCAGTCGCGCCTGATTCCGGCATGCTGGAAGACCAAAGCGGTGGCGCCGAGCGCCTCCGCGCGGTCCCCCAGGGAGGACATTGTGAGCGTTGTGGTCTCGCCGATCACGGGCACCGCGTGCCGGACGAGGCCCCGGCGGATCGGGTCCAGCAGCAGCTCCCCGAGATCCGCCAGCGGGCCTCCCACCACGATCACTTCGGGGTTGATCAGGTTCGCCACATTGCCGAGGGCGCGTCCGACGGCGAGTCCGGCGTCGTCCACCACGCGCAGGGTCGCGGAGTCCCGGGCGAGGGCCTTGCGGACGATGTCCTCCGGGGTCAGCGGCTTGTCCTCGCCGCGGCTCAGGAGCTCGATCATAGTGGTCGTCGAGGCGATGGTTTCCAGGCAGCCGCGGTTCCCGCAGCGGCAGACCAGCCCGTGCTCATGGATGGTCGCATGGCCGATTTCGCCGGTGATTCCCACGTTGCCGTAATAGGGCATGCCGTTCAGGATCAGGCCCGCGCCGATGCCGGAGCCGATCTTGAGGAACATCAGGTTGCTGATGCCGGTATGGGGCCCCCAGGTGACCTCGGACAGGGCGCCGAGGTTGGCGTCGTTGTCCACGAAAACCGGGAGATCCAGCGCTTCCTCGAGGCGTTGCAGGATGTTGATGCCTACCCATTCGGGCAGGATCGCTCCCTGCGCCACCGTCCCCGTGCGCCGGTCGATAGGGCCCGGGATGCCGACGCCGGCGCCGACCACCGCGCTGCGTTCCACGCCGCTGCCGGCCAGGAGCCGGTCCAGCAGTCCGACGGCGGCGCTGATCCCCTCCTCGGCGTGGTGGCCCAGGGGGAGCAGGACCGATTCCTCGGCGATGACGTGGTAGCTGAGGGAGGCCAGGACGACGCGCAGGTGCCGGCGGCCGAAGTCGATGCCGACGGCGACGGCCCCGTTGCTGTTGAGCCGGACGTTCAGGGCCCGCCGGCCGGAGCTGGTGATCGGTTCGGTGGAGGCCAGTCCGGCGTCCTGCATGATCTTGACGATGTTCGAGACCGTGGCCGTCGAGAGGCCGGTCTGCCGGGCGAGTTCCGCCTGCGTGGAAGGCCCGGCGAGAAGGCATTCAATGATCCGCTGCTGGTTCAGATGCCGGAGTGCGGATTGTGATCCGGGGTTCTTGGTTCGGCTCCTCGTTGAGCGCGTTGGTGAGGGCATGCAATGAAGAGTGCCCCATTCGCGTCTTGTAGTCAAGAAATTAACGCAACGTGGGTGGGGAAGTCCGCTGCCGGGCCCGGCGCGGGCCCGGCGCCGGCCCGGCCGCGGGGTCCGTGGGCGAGTCCTCGGGGGAGGGCGGGACATTCCGCCCTGCTGCGGCCACGGCCGGGCGGAAATGCACCGGGACGGCGTGGGTGCCGCGTGGCTAGGCTGGAGGGGCGGGAGTCCGCCGCCAAGGGCGGACCCTAAGGATGCTGAGGTGGTAATGGTGCTACTGGCCCTGATGCAGGCGAACGCCGTCGTGCTGGACATCGAAGCCAATTGCGGTGCGGTGGATGCCGCCGCTGCAACGGCTGCTGCAGCCGGTGCCCAGCTGCTCCTCACCCCGGAGCTCTTTCCGGTGGGGTATGCGCCCCTTCGGCTGCGGGCGGAGCTTGACCCGGCGGCGCTTGCCACGATCCGTCGGGCCCTGGCGGGTATTGCCCGCACGAACGGCATCGCCCTGGTCTACAGCCTCCCCGCCGTCACCGCAGCAGGGGAGTGGCAGATAACGGCCACCCTCGTCGACGAGCGCGGGGACGAGCTCCTCAGCTACGCCAAGGTTCACCTCTTCGGCCCGGAGGAACGCCAGGCGTTTGTCCCGGCCGTGGCCAGCCCCGGCGTGGTGGACTTCCACGGAGTCAGGACCTCCATGGTGATCTGCTACGACGTGGAGTTTCCCGAGTCAGTCCGCGCCGCCGCGCTGCGCGGCGCCGAACTGCTGCTCGTCCCGACTGCCCTCGGCGAGGGGTTTGAGGCCGTGCCGCAGGTGCTGGTCAGGGCGCGGGCGCTGGAGAACCACCTGACGGTGGCCTACGCCAACCACTCCGGGACCGAGGACGGCGGCGACTTCCTGGGCGGCAGCGTCGTTGCGGCCCCGGATGGCCGCCTCCTGGCCTCGGCTGGACCCGGGCCCGAGCTGTTGTTCGCCGAGCTGCCGGCGCCCGGGCCAGCCGGGCACGACGTGGCTTATCTGGAGGATCTCCGGCCGGAGATCTACCGCTCCTGGGGCAGCTGAACGGGCAACTGAACGGGCAGGAGGGTGCCGGAATCCGGGGACGCCGGAGCCGACGCCCGCATCCCGGGCAGCTCGTCCGTGTACTGCAAGGCAATCCAGAGCTCCGCCCGGGCCTGCGCCTGGTTGAGATCAAGCTCCAGCAGCTCCGCGAGGATGCCGATCTGCCGGCGGATGCTGTTGCGGTGCAGTCCCGTGGATTTGGCCGTCGCATCCCAGCTGCCGTTCTCGGCGAGCCAGGCGCGGAGGATGCCGAGCAGGGCGTCCCGCCGCTCCGGCTCCAGTGCCAGGACAGGGGCCAGCAGCCGGGCTGCCAGCATGGTGCCCGCGTCCTTGCCGAGCAGCCCGGCCACGGACCACGTCACCTCATCAACCCGGACGCTGCGCCCGGTGGCCACAACGCGGCCGCGAAGGGACCAAGCCCGCTGGTAGGCCTCCGCCAGGCCGGAGAGTTCGGTGGGGCTCCCGATGACGAGGCGCCAGCCGAGCCGTTCAACGCCGGCCAGCACGGCGTCGTCGACCTTCAGCCGGGTGATGGCGGCAAAACCGTCATCGGTGATCTCCACCAGCTTGGTATCAAACATCCGGCGCCATTCCAGCAGCTCCCGGACGGGACCGTCGCCGGTGCGGCCGGCGCGGCCCGGGGCTGCGGTGCCGGCAGGCGCAATGCTGCCGGCAGCGCCAGCTGGGGTCCCGGCAGCGTCGGGGCGGATGCCCAGGAGCACGCGCAGCTGCCCCGACCGGGTGGAGGAAACGCTCTGCGCCAGCAGGTCCTTGAGTCCGTTGAGATGACGGGTGCCCCCCGACACCAGGCTGTCCGGATGCAGCAACAGCGCGGTGGCGAGCTGGCTGGGCGCCAGTGAGCCGCTGGTCCGCTGCCGCACCAGCAGTTCCAGCAGTCCGACAGCGGTGGAGACGACACTGTTCTGTGCCGGGGTCAGCGGGGCATCGGTCCCAAGGATGAGGGCACCGAGGTTGGCGTCGCGGGTGCTGCGCAGGGGGTACCCGAAAACCAGTGCCGAACCTGCCGCGCCGAACGAGTCCATCTCCACGCGGGGGCCGCTGCCCGAGAGCAGCCTCGCCAGCAGGGGCTGCAGCGTTGCCAGGTCCACGCCCGGCATTGCGGGTTCCCCGGGGGCGCCGGCGGTTCCGCGGGCCCGCAGCCGTCCGTCGGCACCCACGAGCACCGCCCAGACCGGAACCCGCTGCGCGAGGGCGGCCAGGAGCTCGTGTTCGGGCCGCGCCGACAGCACGGCGCGCATCAGCTGCCTGCTCGTGTCCGCAAGCTGCCGGAACGTCGTGGCGTTGTCCGATTCCAGCAGCTGGGAGAACGCAAGGCCGACGGCGGCGAAGGGAACGGTTTTCGGGACGGCCACGAGCGTCAGGTTGTGCCGCCGGCAGGCCAGGACCACGGATTCCGGCACTGCGTCGAAGTAGGGTTCCAGCCCGAAGCCCAGTGCGGAGACACGCGCTGCGACGAGCCGCTGCACATAGGCATCCACGAACTCCTCGTGCCCGCCCGCGCCCAGGAACGGCAGGCCGGCCGTGAGCAGGAATTCGCCGTCGAGCAGGTACGGGGTGGGATCCTCCAGTTCGCTCGGCTCCACCCAACGCAGCCGTTCAGCCCCGTTGCCGCCGTCGTTCAGGACCGACAGTTCCGGCGGCAGCTGGCGCAGGAACTGCGCCAGGGTAACGAACCCCAGCCGTTCGGTGTCGTCAGCAGCCATGGCTGCCACGGGAGTCCAGAACCGGGGACCACAGTGCAATAAGTCTCATGGCTGAAGACTATAGGTCATTTTGCACAACCATGAGAGCTGGCTCACATGCCTAGGCTGGACGCGGGGAAAAGACCACTACTGAAGAACGGACGTCAACGATGACTGTGCCAACTCTTATTGGGGAACGGCCACCGGCCACCACGGACCGTCCCGGACTGACGGCGCAACTGCTTCGCCGCAAGCCGATCGGACAGCTCGTCAGCGAAGCCGAAACGGGCCACGGCGGCACGCGGCTGGTCCGCAGCTTCGGTGTGCTGCAGCTGACGATGATCAGTGTGGGCGCCACCCTCGGCACCGGCATCCTCGTGATCCTGGGCGAATCCGTGCCGCTGGCCGGACCGGCCATCTGGATCTCCTTCGCGATCGCCGGCCTCGCTGCGCTGCTCTCCGCTGTTTCCTACGCCGAAATGGCCGGGCTGGTGCCCGCAGCGGGATCGAGCTACTCCTACACGTACGCGACCATGGGCGAAGGCATGGCCTGGATCTGCGGCTGGTGCCTGGTGCTGGAATATGCCGTGTCGGTGGCCGCCGTCGCCGTCGGCGCCGGCCAGTACGTCAACGAAGCCCTCGCCGTCTTCGGCCTGGAACTCCCGGACGCCATTTCGCAGCCCCCCGGAGACGGCGGCGTGCTGAACGCGCCGGCAGTCGTGATCGTGGTCCTGGCCATGGCGCTGCTGGTCCGCGGCGCCAAGGAAAGCGCCGGGATCAACACCGCCATCGTGCTGGTCAAGGTCGGCATCCTGGTGTTCTTCTGCGCCGTGGCCTTCACCGCCTTCAACGCCGCACACTTCGAGCCGCTGATGCCGATGGGCGCTGCCGGCGTCTCGGCCGCAGCGTCCCGGGTGTTCTTCTCCTACATCGGATTCGACGCTGCCTCCACAGCAGGCGAGGAAGCCCGCAATCCGAAGCGCGACCTGCCCCGGGCCATCCTGCTCTCGATGCTGATCGTCACCACCATCTACGTGCTCGTCGCCGTCGCCGCGATCGGTGCGCGCCCGTGGGGCTGGTTCGACGGCACCGAAGCCGCCCTCGTGAAAATCCTGGAAGAGACGACCGGACAGCCCTGGATCGCCCTGGTGTTCGCCGTCGGCGCCGTGCTGGCCATCGCCAGCATCGTGCTGACGGTCCTCTACGGCCAGACCCGCATCCTGCTCTCCATGGCACGTGACGGAATGGTCCCCAGGATCTTCGGCCGCGTCTCGCCCCGCACCGGCACCCCGGTTGCCGGGACCCTGATTGTCGGCAGTGTGGTCGCACTCACCGCAGGCCTGGTCCCGCTCGGCGCGCTGGCCGACGCCACCAGCATCGGCACGCTGTTCGCCTTCGCCCTGGTCAACATCGCCGTCATCCACCTGCGGCGCAGCCGGCCGGAACTCAAGCGCAGCTTCCGCGTCCCGCTGTTTCCGCTGACGCCCATTCTCGGTGCCGCCATGTGCGGTTATCTCATGCTCAACCTTGGCGCCGACACGTGGGTGGTCTTCGGGCTGTGGATGCTGGTGGGCGGGGCCGTCTACTTCGGCTACGGCCGCAGGAACTCCCGGGTAGCGGCGCTCAGCCACGAGGAATACCGTGAACTATCCGCCGCAGCCCCCTCCGACACCACCCCGAGCCCCGAACCGATGAAGGCACACCACTCATGACAACCGCCACAGAACTCCCGGCCCCCGGACCGACGACGCCGGACTCCGGCGCCGGGGCGCCCATCACCATGCTGAATCCGGACTTCCCGTTCAGCTACGACCATTACCTGGCCCACCCCGACGGCCTCGGGGCGGTACCGCCCGAACTGTACGGGACGGAGGTCGCCGTCGTCGGTGCCGGGCTCTCCGGGCTGGTTGCGGCCTACGAGCTGATGAAACTGGGCCTGCGCCCGGTCATTTACGAGGCGGACCAGATCGGTGGCCGGCTGCGGACCGCAAGCTTCCCGTCCGCCGCCGGCGTGGTCGCCGACCTCGGCGGGATGCGCTTCCCGGTCTCGGGCAAGGCGTTCTACCACTACGTCGGGTTGCTCGGGCTGGAGACCGCGGAGTTCCCCAACCCGCTGGCGGCGGCGACCTCCAGCACGGTGATCGAGCTTGCCGGGCAGAAATACTACGCCCGCACCCCGGCGGACCTCCCGCCGTTCTTCCGGGAAGTCGCGGAGGCATGGAAGGCCGCCGTCAACGACGGGGCCAAGTTCACCGAGATGCAGGACGCCATCCGCGCCCGGGACACCGCCCGGATCAAGGAACTGTGGAACGGGCTCCTTCCCCTCCTGGATGAACAGACCTTCTACGGATTCATCGCCGGCAGCGACTCGTTCAGGCAGGCCGGCTTCGCCCACCGCGAGGCGTTCGGTCAGGTGGGCTTCGGTACGGGCGGCTGGGACACGGACTTCCCCAACTCCATCCTCGAGATCCTGCGTGTGGTCTACACCGACGCCGACGACGCGCATCGGCTCATTGAAGGCGGAGCGCAACGGCTCCCGGAAGCGCTCTGGCAGCACGCGCCGTCGGGCATGGTCCACTGGCCCGACGGAACGTCGCTGGCGTCGCTGCACGCCGGTGCGCCGCGGGGCGCCGTGGACAGGATCGCCCGGGACGGCAGCAGCGACTTCCGCATCCGGGAACGGTGGGGCCGCGAGGCGGCCTATCCCGCCGTCGTGACGACGTGCCAGTCGTGGCTCCTGTCGACGCGGATCCACACCGAAGAAACCTTGTTCCCGGCCGAACTGTGGACAGCGATCGAACGCTCGCACTACATGCAGTCGTCCAAGACCTTTGTGATGGTCGACCGGCCCTTCTGGAAAGACCTCGATCCCCGGACGGGCCGCGAGGTCATGTCCATGACGCTGACGGACCGGCTGAACCGGGCCACCTACCTCCTGGACAATGGTCCGGACAGGCCGGCGGTGATCCTGCTGTCCTACACATGGAATGACGACGCGCTGAAATGGCTGGCCCTGGACGCGGACCAGCGGGTGGAGCTTATGCTGCACTCGCTCGCGCAGATCTACCCGGACGTGGACATCGCCAGCCACATCGTCGGCCAGCCCATCACCGTCTCGTGGGAGGCGGACCCCAACTTCATGGGGGCCTTCAAGGCCAACCTGCCGGGGCACTACCGCTACCAGCAGCGGCTCTTCAGCCACTTCAAGCAGGACAAGCTCCCCGGCCGGCAGCGCGGCATCTTCCTGGCCGGCGACGACGTATCCTTCACCGCGGGATGGGCCGAAGGCGCGGTTACCACCGGGCTGAACGCGGTCTGGGGGGTCGTCAACCACCTTGGCGGGTCATCGGCCACCGGGAACCCGGGCCCGGGCGACGTGCTGGACGAGCTGGGCCCGATCTCCCTGGACTAGGCCCTCAGCCGTGCAGTTCGCGGTGGGCGCGGGCCAGGTCCTGGTAGTGCGCGGCGTTCTGCTGGACGCCGGCGAACTCCTCGTCGCTCAGTTCGCGGCGGACCTTGGCGGGAACCCCGGCCACCAGCGAGCGGGGCGGGATGACGGTGCCTTCCAGGACCACCGCGCCGGCGGCGATGAGCGAGCCGGCGCCGATCACGGCGCCGTTGAGGATGGTGGCGCTCATGCCGATCAGGCAGTCGTCCTCCACCGTGCAGCCGTGCACGACGGCGCTGTGGCCGACGCTGACCCGGGCGCCCACGGTGCAGGGGAAGCCCGGGTCCGCGTGCAGCACCACGTTGTCCTGCAGGTTGGTGCCGGCGCCGACGGTGATCGCGGCGGTGTCGGCCCGGACGGAGACGCCGTAGAAGGCACTGGAGTTCTCGGCGAGCGTTGCCTTGCCGATCACCGAGGCGCTCGGTGCGATGAAGGCGGATTCGTGGACAGCCGGGGTGTCGCCGGCGAAAGCGTAAATGGGAGCCATGCCTCCAGCCTAGGACACGTCTCCCGCCGCGTTGCGCTATCAGTTGTGGTCCTTATGGGGGCCGGATAACAGCCCCAACTGATAGCTCAACGGGAAAGAGGGGTCAGGCGGGGGAGCGGAGCACCGTGACGCCGGCGCGCTCTTCGGAAAGGACTTGTTTGGGGAGGTCGGGTTCGGGTTCGGGGACGTCGGGTTCGGGGAGGACGACGGCGATCGGCGCGCCGGGTGCCGCGACGCGCCCCAGCTCCCGGACGACGTCGTCCCATTCCTCCGGCGGCAGTCCCGCCAGTGCGTCCACCGCCCACACCGACGGGAACGCCGAGTCGGCAAAGGGCAGGGCCCCGGCCGCCGCAACCGAGGCTTCCAGGCCCCGGGCCCGTGCCGCGTGGATGTTCTCCTCGGACCGGTCCACGCCGGTGAAATGGATGCCGGACTGGACAAAACGCAGCCCGTCCGTGCCCCGGCCGCAGTCCAGGCCGAGCACACCCTTGCGGCCCTCAGCCTTGAGCAGGGCGACGAACTCGGTCAGCGGGTCTTCCGGGGAAAGTGCCATACCCCTATTCAATGACCGCCCTCAGCTGAAAACAACCGTGGTCAGCTGAAAACAACCGTGCGGTTCCCGTCCAGCAGGACCCGGTGCTCGGCATGCCACTGCACGGCCTGGGCCAGGGTGCGGCCCTCGACGTCGCGGCCCATCTGGACGAACTGCTCGGCAGTGCGCCGGTGGTCCACCCGGATGACCTCCTGCTCGATGATCGGACCCTCGTCCAGGGCGGCCGTCACATAGTGGGCGGTGGCGCCGATGAGCTTCA
The DNA here is from genome assembly GCF_055412805.1 of Pseudarthrobacter kochi. Classification (NCBI taxonomy): domain Bacteria; kingdom Bacillati; phylum Actinomycetota; class Actinomycetes; order Micrococcales; family Micrococcaceae; genus Pseudarthrobacter; species Pseudarthrobacter kochi. Next base: position 153,612 of record NZ_JBVAYV010000002.1, on the reverse strand, counting down.
CGCCGCGGGCGTGAGCCTGGTGGTAGGGCTTGGCGCCCTTGAAGGACGGCAGGAAGGAGTGGTGGATGTTGATGGCCTTGCCGGTCAGGTGCTGGCACAGCTCGTCGGAGATGATCTGCATGTAGCGGGCCAGGACCGTGAGCTCGATATCGTGCTCGGCCATCAGCGCCCGCAGCTGGTCTTCGGCCTGGGCCTTGGTGTCCGGGGTGACCGGGATGTGGTGGAAGGGGATGCCGTAGAACTCGGCCAGGCCCGCCAGGTCCCGGTGGTTGGACACGATGGCCGGGATCTCGATGGGCAGGGTGCCGGATCGCTGCAGGAACAGCAGGTCGTTGAGGCAGTGCGCGGACGTGCTGGCCATCAACAGGGTCCGGATCTTCCGGCCGGCCGGGTTGAGGCTCCACTGCATCCCGAAGGCCTGGGCCACGGGCTCCAGGGCGGCCTGAAGCTCCAGCTGGGAGTTCGCCGTCGTGGCCTCCACGCGCATGAAGAAGGTGCCGGTGCCCTGGCTGCCGTACTGCTGCGAGTCGGTGATGTTGCAGCCCGCAACGAGCAGGGCGCCCGCGACGGCGTGCACGATCCCGGGGCGGTCCGGGCAGGAGAGGGTCAGGATATAGGAAGCAGTCCGCTGGTCATCAGTCACGGAAGACAGCCTACCCGCGGTCACTCAGGGGCTCGGTCCGGGCCGCCGGCCTGGGGTATTCTGGAACGGTCGCAACTGGCGTTGGGTGGTTAACCACCAGGGAGCGGCACTCACGAAGACCACGGATCGTACGCCTGGGCCGAGGGTCATGTTTTCCGGTTGGCAGCGCCTTGCTGCCGGCCCGCCGTCGGCACCCTCAACGGGCGCCGGTCCCTTGGCACGCCTGCTCTTCCGGGGCCGTAATCTAGGGGCGCCGCCGCGGGCCAGCCGGTAACCTGACCTTAAGCAGTGCCCGTTGCCTAGCCAGGAGTTCCCCCGTGACCACCTCTCTTAGCCTTTCTTCCGCCGCCGTGAGCAACCAGCCACTGGCCGAACTTGACCCCGAAATCGCCGCAGTCCTCGCCCAGGAGCTTGGCCGCCAGCGCGGCACCCTGGAGATGATCGCCTCCGAGAACTTCGCCCCGCGCGCCGTGATGGAAGCCCAGGGTTCGGTACTGACCAACAAGTACGCCGAGGGTTACCCGGGCCGCCGCTACTACGGCGGCTGCGAATACGTCGACATCGCCGAGCAGCTCGCGATCGACCGGGTCAAGGAGCTCTTCGGCGCCGAATACGCCAACGTCCAGCCGCACTCCGGCGCCCAGGCCAACGCCGCGGCGCTCTCGGCCATGATCACCCCGGGGGACAAAATCCTCGGCCTGTCCCTGGCCCACGGCGGCCACCTGACGCACGGCATGAAGCTCAACTTCTCCGGCAAGCTCTACCAGGTTGCCGCGTACCAGGTCGAGGAAGACAACTTCCGCATCGACATGGACAAGCTCCGCGAGCAGGCCATCGCCGAGAAGCCCCAGGTCATCATCGCCGGCTGGTCCGCCTACCCGCGGCACCTGGACTTCGAGGCCTTCCGCTCGATCGCCGATGAGGTCGGGGCGCTGCTCTGGACCGACATGGCGCACTTCGCCGGCCTTGTGGCCGCCGGCCTGCACCCGAGCCCGGTCCCGTACTCCGACGTCGTCACCTCCACTGTGCACAAGACCCTCGCCGGCCCCCGCTCCGGCGTGATCCTGGCCAAGAAGGAGTGGGCCAAAAAGATCAACTCCAATGTCTTCCCGGGCCAGCAGGGCGGACCGCTCATGCACGTCATCGCCGCCAAGGCCGTCGCGTTCAAGATTGCCGGCACGGAGGAATTCAAGGAGCGCCAGGAGCGCGTCCTGGAAGGCGCCCGGATCATCGCCGACCGCCTGAACCAGGCCGATGTGTCCGATGCCGGCGTCTCCGTCCTCACCGGCGGCACCGACGTGCACCTGGTCCTGGTGGACCTGCGGAACTCCCAGCTCGACGGCCAGCAGGCGGAAGACCTCCTGCACTCGGTAGGCATCACGGTCAACCGCAACGCCGTGCCGTTCGACCCGCGCCCGCCGATGGTCACCTCCGGCCTGCGCATCGGCACCCCGGCCCTGGCCACCCGCGGCTTCGGCGCCGGGGAGTTCACGGAGGTCGCCGAGATCATCGCCACCGCCCTGAAGTCCGGCTCCGTCACCGACATCGAGGCGCTCCAGTCCCGCGTGGACAAGCTCGCCGCCGACTTCCCGCTGTACCCGCAGCACGAGCAGTGGTAGGCCATGACTTCTGCAGAGACTGCACAAACAGCTGAACGGGCACAGATCCTCGACGGCAAAGCCACAGCCGCCACCATCAAGGCCGAACTGACCGAACGCGTAGCCGCGCTCAAGACCCGGGGGATCGTGCCCGGACTGGGCACCATCCTGGTGGGTTCCGACCCTGGCAGCACCTGGTACGTCGGCGGCAAGCACAAGGACTGCGCCGAAGTGGGCATCACGTCCATCCGGCGTGACCTGCCGGCGGAAACCACCCAGGAGGAGCTCCTGGCCGTGGTCCGGGAGCTCAACGGGAACCCGGAATGCACCGGCTACATCGTCCAGCTCCCGCTGCCCAGGCACATCGACCAGGACGTCATCCTGGAGGCCATGGACCCGGACAAGGATGCCGACGGCCTGCACCCGATGAACCTCGGCCGGCTTGTGGCCAACGTCAGCGGCCCCATGAGGTCCCCGCTGCCGTGCACCCCCAAAGGCTGCGTGGAGCTGCTCACCCGGCACGGCATCAGCCTCAGCGGCAAGCGCGTGCTCGTGGTGGGCCGAGGCGTCACGATCGGCCGCCCGGTGGGGCTGCTGCTCACCCGCAAGGACGTCAACGCCACTGTTATCCTGGCCCACACCGGCACCGTGGACCTGCCCGCCGAACTCCGGCAGGCCGACGTCGTGATTGCCGCCGCCGGCCAGCCGCACATGATCAAGGCGGCGGACCTCAAGCCGGGCGCCATCGTGCTCGACGTCGGCGTGAGCCGGGTCGATGACGGCTCCGGAAAGGCCGTGGTCACCGGGGACGTCGAGCCGGCGGCGGCCGACGTCGCCGCCTGGCTGTCCCCGAACCCCGGGGGAGTGGGCCCGATGACCCGCGCCATGCTGCTGGCCAACGTGGTGGAAACCGCGGAACGCCACCTGGCGGAGGCGGACGCGCCGGCCCGCGACTGAGCCTGCACACGCAGGGCGCCCCTCCTCCCGGAGGCGGCGCCCTGCGGCGTTTAAGCCGCCGGCGCGGGTGCCGGCATAACGAATGGCAAACGTCTGGATTTTTTACGAAAAGACTCTTTCATAGTTCGGCGGTTTCCACTACCGTGAGTCGGGTGCCTGAACTCGACTCGAAAGAATCCTCACCCAAGGAAGCCCGCGTGAGCCCCGCCGAATCCGGCCCGCCGCAGTATGTGATCACGGCCGAAAACCTGACGAAGCGCTACGGCGATGTGGTCGCCGTCGACGGTATCTCCTTCTCCGTGCCCGCCGGCGAGGCCTTCGGCCTGCTCGGCCCCAACGGTGCGGGCAAGTCCACCACCATGAAGATGATCGGCGGGGTGTCCCAGCGGACCTCCGGGAGCCTGAGCATCATGGGCCTGGACCCGGACCAGAACGGTCCGGAGGTGCGTGCGCACCTGGGCGTCGTCCCGCAGCAGGACAACCTCGACGAGGAACTCAAGGTCCGGGACAACCTCCTGGTCTACGGCCGCTACTTCGGCCTGCCGATGAGCTACCTCAAGCCCAAAGCCGATGAACTGCTCGAGTTCGCCCAGCTCACCGACAAGGCCAAGTCCAAGGTGGATGCGCTCTCCGGCGGCATGAAGCGCCGGCTGACGATCGCGCGCTCCCTCATCAACGAACCCCGGATCCTGCTCCTGGATGAACCCACCACCGGGCTGGACCCGCAGGCGCGGCACATCCTCTGGGACCGGCTGTTCCGGCTCAAGGAGCAGGGCGTCACCCTGATCCTCACGACCCACTATATGGACGAGGCCGAGCAGCTCTGCGACCGCCTGATCGTGGTGGACAAGGGCAGGATCATGGCCGAAGGCTCGCCCGCAAGCCTGATCCGCGAATACTCGACCCGCGAGGTCCTGGAACTGCGCTTCGGCTCGGAACGCAACGCCACCATCGGTGCCGAACTCGAAGGCATCGGCGAACGGCTCGAAACCCTGCCGGACCGCGTCCTGATCTACGCCCACGACGGCGAGGCCGCCCTCGAAGAGGTCTCCGCCCGCGGGCTGCGGCCGGTGACGTCGCTGGTGCGCCGGTCCTCGCTTGAGGATGTTTTCCTGCGCCTGACCGGCAGGAGCCTCGTTGAGTAGGTCGGAGACGACGCCGGCCCCCGGACTGCGCGCCCACTCGCCGGAGGTCTCGGCCGCCCGCGCCCGGCGCTGGGGCTCGCTCTACTTCGCCGAGCACGTCCTCCGGGTGATGAAGAGCTACGGCTGGACCATCGTCATGTACGGCGTCGGGCAGCCGGTCGCCTACCTCTTCGCCATGGGCGTGGGGCTCGCAAGCCTCGTAGACACCAGCAGCACGCCAATCTTCGGCGGCGTCAGCTACTTGGTCTTCATTGCTCCGGCCCTGCTGGTCTCGGCCGCGGTCATGACGGCCGCCAGCGAATTGACCTTCCCGATTATGGACGGTTTCAAGTGGCGCCGCGTCTTCTACGGGCCGCACGCCTCGCCGTTGACGCCGGAGCAGATTGCCCTCGGACAGATCATCGCCGTCACTGTGCGTTTCCTGCTGCAGTCCGCGATCTACTTCGCCGTCGTCGCGCTGTTCGGGGCGTCCCCGAGCGGCTGGGGCTGGGTCTCGATCCTGGTAGCCACCCTCGCGGGTTTGGCTTTTGGATTGCCGCTGATGGCCTACGCGGCCTCGATCAAGCAGGACAAAGGCCAGTTCGCCATGGTCATGCGGTTTATCGTGATGCCGCTGTTCCTGTTTTCCGGCACCTTCTTCCCGCTGGACTCGCTGCCCCTCGCCGTGCGCTGGATCGGCTGGATCTCACCGATCTGGCACGGCACCGAACTGGGCCGGGTCTTCAGCTACGGCTACCCGGAGGCCCCGTTGCTGACCATCGCGCACGTCGTCTTCCTGCTGGCCCTCACGGTGCTCGGCTGGGTCCTGACAAAACGCCAGTTCATCAGGAGGATGGCCGGATGAGCGCCGTCACCACCAGCCACAGCGCCACCGAGGCCGCACGCAACCGGAAGTTCGGGCCCCTATACTCCCGGAACGTCCGGGCCGTCGTCGCCCGCGGGCTGATGGCCACCAAGAGCAGCAACTGGATGGTCATGCTCTCCGGCTTCTTCGAGCCCGTGCTGTACCTGATTGCCATGGGAGTGGGCCTGGGGCCGATCGTCGGCTCGGTGCAGGGGCCCGGCGGCGGGGAGATCTCCTATGCCGCCTACATCGCGCCGGCGCTGCTGGCCGTGTCCGCGATGAACGGTGCCGTCTACGACTCCACGTGGAACGTCTTCTTCAAAATGAACTTCGCCAAGCTGTACCAGGGCATGCTCTACACCTCGCTGGGCCCGCTGGACGTCGCCATGGGGGAGATCTTCCTGGCCCTGCTGCGCGGCCTGATGTACGCCACCGGGTTCACCGCCGTCATGGGCCTCATGGGGCTGATCACGACGCCGTGGGCCATCCTCATGGTCCCGGCCGCAGTCCTGATCGCCTTCGGCTTCGCGAGCTTCGGGATGGGCATCACAAGCTTCATGAAGACGTTCCAGCAGATGGACTGGATCAACTTCGTCATGTTGCCGATGTTCCTGTTCAGCGCCACCTTCTACCCGCTCAGCGTCTACCCGCAGTACATCCAGTGGCTCATCCAGGCGATGCCGCTGTGGCACGGCGTGGAACTGCTCCGGCAGATCAGCGTGGGAGCCTTCACCCCGGCAACAGCGGTCCACATCGGCTACTACCTTGTGATGATCGCCTTCGGCCTGCTGCTGACCACCGGACGGCTGCGCCGGCTGTTCCTCAAATAGCCGACCCAAACTAACTGGCAGCAGGGGCCGTTATGAGCGCTCAAAACGGCCCCTGCTGCCAGCTAGTTGGGATGGACCGACGGCGGCCGGGTACGCAGGCGCACGTTCGCCCGGGGTGGAAGCGGCCCGGGGTGCTGCGGGGGTTTGCGATAATAGGCTCATGCAACCTCTGGGCAACCCCGCGTCTTCCAAGCCGTCCACGAACGGCGCCAAATTCTCCATGTTCCGCATCAGCGGTCCCGGGATGATGGTGTTCATCATCGCGTTCGTCGTCGCGGTCATCTTTGCTGCGAACCAGAACGACGTCGTCGGCTGGATCGTGGCGATCATCGCCGGCTTCTGGCTCGCCCTGGCCTCCTTCGTGGTCTTCAGCATCCAGAAGGCAGCCAAGAAGGCCGGAGCCAAGATCACGGAAGCGCAGAACGCCTTCAACGCGGCGGCCGGCCGGTCGCCGTCGTCGGGCAGTGTTGACCATGGCAGCACCCGGCTGGTGGAGGTCCGCCGCGAAACCGACGAAGTGCGGGACCTGAAACTCGACCACTCGTTCAAGATCGTGCAGGTGCAGGTCCGCGTCGTCGAGCAGGAACGGGCGAAAGGCGCAGCCTCGGACCAGGACACGATCCGCCGGGCGCTCGAAACCATCGAGATCACCGCCACCAACGCCCGGGACATGATCAAGTCCTCCGGCGGCACGGACGAACCCGTCTCCGGAACCATTGTCGACTAGAGTGGATCGGGTGATATCGGCATTGAAGAAGGACAACCTTCGCATCGCAACAGTGAACGTCAATGGACTCCGCGCCGCGTATAAGAAGGGCATGGCCGGGTGGCTTGAGCCGCGCGAAGTGGACATTCTCTGCCTGCAGGAGGTCCGCGCGCCTGACGCGATCGTCCACGAGCTGCTCGGCGAGGGCTGGTACGTCCTGCACGCGGAAGCCGAAGCCAAAGGCCGCGCCGGCGTTGCCATCGCGTCCCGCACCGAACCCCTGCAGACCCGGACTGGCATCGGCGACGACTACTTCGCCACGACGGGCCGCTGGGTCGAAGCCGACTACTCCGTCCGCAACGCGAAGGGCGAGGCCTCACAGCTGACCGTTGCCAGCGCCTACGTCCACTCCGGCGAGGCGGGCACCCCGAAACAGGACGACAAATTCCGTTTCCTCGACGTGATGGCCAACCGGCTCCCCGAGCTGGCCAAACACAGCGACCACGCCCTCGTGGTGGGCGACCTCAACGTTGGCCACACGGAGCTGGACATCAGGAACTGGAAGGGCAACGTCAAACGTGCCGGCTTCCTTCCCGAGGAGCGGGCGTACTTCGACCGTTTCTTCGGCGAGGACATCGGCTGGAAGGATGTTCACAGGGGCCTGGCGGGCAACGTCGACGGCCCCTACACTTGGTGGTCGCAACGGGGACAGGCCTTCGACAACGACACAGGCTGGCGCATTGATTACCACATGGCCACGCCCGCTCTCGCTGCTGCCGCAGTGTCAGCCGTTGTCGACAGGGCACCGTCCTGGGACACCCGCTTCTCCGACCACGCCCCGCTGGTAGTGGACTACCGGCTCTAAGTCCGAAGGTTTTTATCAAGATGACTAGTTCAACCGCCGCTGCACCCAAGAAACGCATCCTCTCCGGTGCCAAGCCCACCGCGGATTCCCTGCACCTGGGCAACTACATCGGTGCCGTCCGCAACTGGGTGGACATGCAGTCCGAGTACGACGCAGTGTTCTTCATCCCCGACCTGCACGCCATTACCGTCGACTTCGAGCCTTCCGAACTGGCCAAGCGAACGCGCGTCGTGGCCGCCCAGTACATTGCGGCCGGGATTGATCCGGACAAATCCATCTTCTTCGTGCAGTCGCATGTTCCTGAACATGCACAGCTGGCGTGGGCGCTGAACTGCATCACGGGGTTCGGCGAAGCATCCCGCATGACACAGTTCAAGGACAAGACCCAGAAGTCCGGAGCGGAGGCCGCGACCCTGGGCCTCTTCGCGTATCCGACCCTGATGGCCGCCGACATCCTGCTCTACCAGACGGATCTGGTGCCGGTGGGCGAGGACCAGCGCCAGCACCTGGAGCTGACGCGCAACCTGGCGCAGCGCTTCAACACCCGCTTCGGGGAGACCTTCACGGTGCCCGAGGCGACCATCCTCAAGGCCAGCGCGAAGATCTACGACCTCCAGAACCCCGCAGCCAAGATGTCCAAGACCGGCGAGTCGCCCAACGGATCCATCCAGCTGCTCGAGGATCCCAAAGTCGCCGCCAAGCGCATCAAGTCCGCCGTGACGGATGCCGGTACGGAGATCCGCTTCGACCCGGAAGGCAAGCCGGGCGTCTCCAACCTGCTGACCATCTTTTCGACGCTGACCGGCAAGCCCGTGGCAGAGCTGGAAGCCGAGTACCAGGGCAAGATGTACGGCCACCTGAAGACGGACCTGGCCGAGGTGATGGTGGACTTCATCACGCCGCTGCGGAACCGCACCAACGAACTGATGGCCGATCCTGCCGAGCTGGACAGGCTGCTGGCCCAGGGCGCGGAGCGTGCCCGCGAAATTGCCTCCGTCACGCTGGCCCGGGTCTACGAGCGCATGGGGTTCCTGCCCTCGCTCAGCTTGGCCGGGGTCCGCTAGCGCGATGTCCTCCGTCAGCAAAGTCACCGCTCACGAGCCGAAACGCGGCACCCCGCGCGCCGGCAGCAGCACGGCTCCAGAGATCCGGGACGCCGAGGGCAATGGACAGCGCAGCGAAGGCATCAGCATCGGCGTGATCCTGGGATTTCCGGTGGAGATCGCCGAGGAACTCCAGCGCTGGCGCGCCTCCTTCGGCGACCCCATGGCGGGCGTCATCCCTGCCCACATCACGCTCGTGACGACCACCATGACCCAGGACTGGGACGCGACGCGGAACCACGTGCGTGACGTCGCAAGCAAGCAGGAGCCTTTCAACGTCACCATCGCCGGCACCGGTTCCTTCCGGCCGGTGTCCCCGGTGGTCTTCCTCAACGTTGAGGACGGGTTCGGCGACTGCGTGAGCCTGCACCAGCAGCTCCAGACCGGACCGCTGGAGCGGGAGCTGCCGTTCGCGTACCACCCGCACGTCACCGTCGCCCACGACGTCGCGCCGGAAAGCCTCGATGAGGCCGAAACGGCGCTCAAGGATTACAGGGCCACGTTCCCGGTGGCTAGCATGGGACTTTACGAACACGACGACAACGGCATTTGGCAGCTACGGGAAGAGCTTGACTTTGGGACCGAACGTGACAGCGACCGAGGCGAGGACGGTGCCGCAGGCGCCCGCTAAGCCACCCCTTCCCACTGATCTGGCCGGGCTGAAGCTGGAAGTCATCCGGAAGAGGCTCGACTGGGGCAGGGTCCGGCGCTCCGGCGGCGGGGGGATGGCGTCGCTGATGGCGATGGTGCCGTGGCTGCTTGCCCGGCTGAACACCTTGCGACCACTCCGCGCCTTCCAGCACTACAACCTCCAGCACGGCCCGCTGATGAGCGCCGGCATCGGCTTCAGGATGTTCTTTTCCATCACCGGCCTGCTGGCCACCGGATTCTCCCTCGCCGGCCTGTTCCTGCGCGGACAGCCCGCGCTGCTGGACCAGATCATCAAGAGCGTCGCCACCGCGGCGCCCGGCCTCCTGCAGGTCGACGGCGGCGAGGGCCTGGTTGATCCCGACCAGCTGCTGAACCCTGCCAACCTCGGCTGGACCGCCGTGATCGCTGCCGTGGTGACGGTGTTCACCGCGCTGGGGTGGATGAGCGGCATCCGCGACGGTGTGCGGGGCATGATGCAGCTCGGCCCGCGGGGGATGAACCCGGTCCTGCAGATCCTGCGCGACGCCGGAACCCTCCTTCTGCTCGGAGTCGCCCTGGTGATCAGCTCGGCAGCCTCGCTGGTCTTCGGGACGGCGGCGGACTGGGTGGCCGGACAGCTGAGCCTCGATCCGCTGCTCGCCGGGCCCCTGACGGCCGCCGTGACGATCCTGGTGCCGCTGTTCCTCGCCTGGGGGACCGCCCTGATCATGTTCCGGGTGGCCGCAGGGCTGAAGCTGGCCCGGCGCTCACTCCTGGAAGGGACCCTCCTCGCCGCGGTGGGCACCACCGTGCTGCAGATCTTCAGCACCCAGCTGCTGGCCAGTGCGGGGAAAAACCCCATCCTGGCGCCCTTCGCCATCATCATCGGCCTGCTGATCTGGTTCAACCTGGTCAGCCAGGTGTACGTGGTCTGCGCCGCGTGGGTGGCGGTCCGGGAGCGGGACCTCAGCCTGCAGCCGGCCACCAAAAAGACCGGGTGGGGCGCCCGCCGGGTCCAGCCGGGCAAGACGCCCGTGGAGTCCGGCGAGGGCCACCGCCCGGCCGTGGCTATGCGGTGGCGTCGAGGTACTGGTCGGCCCAGGCTGAAATAATCTTCGCGGCGCGCGCCGCCTGGCCCTTGCCGGTCAGGAGGTGGTCGGAGCCCTCCAGCGAGACGAAGCTGCGCGGATGGCGTGCGGTCTGGAAGATGGTGCTGGCGTTCTCGATGCCCACGGTGTTGTCAGTGGGGGAGTGCAGCACCAGCAGCGGTTTGTGCAGCTGCCGGATGCAGTCCGTCAGGTCCGCGTGTTCCAGGTCCTCCACGAAATGCCGGCGGATCTCCAACCGCTTGCCGCCCAGGTCCACCTCGGCGCTTCCCTCGCTCAGGATCCGGTCCAGCGCGGCGTCAAAGACGTGGGCCACGTGTTGGGGTGAGAACGGGGCGCCCACGGTTGCCACGGCGTCGAGCTCCGGGATCTCCCGTGCGGCCGCCAGCACCGCGGCCCCGCCAAAGGAATGACCCACGAGCAGGGAAACCGGCCGGCCCGAGTCACGCATGAAGTCGGCCGCCTTCACGGTGTCCGCCACCTTGTGGCTGAAGGAGCCCTCCGACCACAGCCCGGCCGATTCGCCCAGGCCCAGGTTGTCGAAGCGGAGCATGCCCACCCCGTTGTCCGCCAGAGCCTTGCAGATCCGCGAGGCCGAGGGGCTGTCCTTGCCCAGCGTGAAGCCGTGCGAGAAGACGCCCCAGCCTTTCACCGGCCCCTCGGGGACATCGACGATGCCGGAGAGGACTTCCCCGGTGGAACCCTGGAAGGAGACTTTTTCGGAGCGGGACACGTGGACCTTTCGATAAGGGGGCCGACGACGACAACGGCGCCCCCACCGGGAAGGTGGGAGGCGCCGTCGTCGTGCTGTTGTCTAAGTTCTGGCGAACCAGTTGCTAGATCTTGCGGGACAGAATGGCCTGCTTGACCTCAGCGATGGCCTGCGTGACCTGGATGCCGCGCGGGCATGCCTCGGTGCAGTTGAAGGTAGTGCGGCAGCGCCACACGCCTTCCTTGTCGTTGAGGATCTCCAGGCGCATGTCGCCGGCATCATCACGGGAATCGAAGATGAAGCGGTGCGCGTTCACGATGGCCGCCGGGCCGAAGTACTGGCCGTCGGTCCAGAACACCGGGCAGGACGACGTGCACGCGGCGCAGAGGATGCACTTGGTGGTGTCGTCGAACCGCTCGCGGTCTTCGGCCGACTGCAGGCGTTCCTTGGTGGGCTCGTGGCCGCGGTTGATCAGGAATGGCATGACTTCGCGGAAGGACTGGAAGAACGGTTCCATGTCCACGATCAGGTCCTTCTCCACCGGCAGGCCCTTGATCGGCTCGACCGTGATGGGCTTGGACGTGTCCAGGTCCTTCAGCAGGGTCTTGCAGGCGAGTCGGTTGCGGCCGTTGATGCGCATGGCATCGGAACCGCAGACACCGTGCGCACAGGAACGGCGGAAGGAGACGCTGCCGTCGATTTCCCACTTGATCTTGTGCAGGGCGTCAAGGACACGGTCGGTGCCGTACATGGTCACGTGGAAGTCGTCCCAGGTGGACTCGTCGGAGACCTCGGGGTTGTAGCGGCGCACCCGCAGGTGGACGTCGAAGGAGGGGATGTCCCCGCCGCCCCCGATGTGGGCGGGCAGTTCGATCTTGGAGGCTGGCTCAGCAAGTTCAGCGGTCATCTTAGTACTTCCTCACCATCGGCTCGTAACGCGTAAAGACCACCGGTTTGGTGGCCAGCCGGATGCCCGCAATGGCCTCCGCGGAACCATCCGCCGGAGCATGCTCATCCTTGTACGCCATGGAGTGCTTCATGAATTTTTCGTCGTCGCGCTCGGGGAAGTCCTCGCGGAAGTGGCCGCCACGGGATTCCTCGCGGTGCAGGGCCGCCACCGTCATGACCTTGGCGAGCTCCAGCAGGAAGCCCAGCTCCACGGCCTCGAGCAGATCCAGGTTAAAGCGCTTGCCCTTGTCCTGGACGCTGATGCGCTGGTACCGCTCCTCGAAGGACGCGATGTCCGTCAGGACCTGGTTCAGCGTGTCGGCGGTGCGGAACACCTGCATGTTGGCATCCATCGTGTCCTGCAGTTCCTTGCGGATCGCAGCGACCTTCTCGGTGCCGTCAGAGGTGCGGACGTGGTTCAGGAGGTCCAGGGTGTAGGCCTCCGGGTCAACCGGGAGATCCACGAACTCGGCGGTCTTGGCGTACTCCGCGGCGGCGATGCCGGCGCGCTTGCCGAAGACGTTGATGTCCAGGAGCGAGTTGGTGCCCAGGCGGTTGGAGCCGTGCACGGAGACGCAGGCAACCTCACCGGCGGCGTAGAGTCCCGGGACCACGGTGTCGTTGTCCTGGAGCACCTCGGCGCTGATGTTGGTGGGGATGCCGCCCATGGCGTAGTGCGCCGTCGGGAAGACCGGCACCGGCTCCGTGTACGGCTCGACACCCAGGTAGGTGCGGGCGAACTCGGTGATGTCCGGCAGCTTGGCGTCGATGTGTGCCGGCTCAAGGTGCGTCAGGTCCAGCAGGACGTAGTCCTTGTTCGGGCCGCAGCCGCGTCCCTCCCTGACCTCGTTGGCCATGGAGCGGGCCACAATGTCGCGGGGGGCGAGGTCCTTGATGGTGGGGGCGTAGCGCTCCATGAAGCGTTCACCCTCGGAGTTTCGCAGGATCGCGCCTTCGCCGCGGGCGGCCTCGGAGAGCAGGATGCCCAGGCCGGCGAGGCCTGTCGGGTGGAACTGGAAGAATTCCATGTCCTCCAGGGGGATACCGCGGCGGAACGCGATGCCCATGCCGTCACCGGTCAGGGTGTGGGCGTTGGACGTGGTCTTGAAGACCTTGCCCGCGCCGCCGGAGGCGAACACCACGGACTTGGCCTGGAAGACGTGCAGCTCGCCGGAGGCGAGGTCATAGGACACGACGCCGGCAACTCGCTTCTGCTTGTACGGCGTGCCGTCCTCGCGGACAGCGTCCTCCTCGACCGTGAGCAGGTCAAGGACGTAGTACTCGTTGTAGAACTCAACGTTGTGCTTGACGCAGTTTTGGTACAGGGTCTGCAGGATCATGTGGCCGGTGCGGTCGGCGGCGTAGCACGCACGGCGGACCGGGGCCTTGCCGTGGTCGCGGGTGTGGCCGCCGAAGCGACGCTGGTCAATCCGGCCTTCGGGCGTGCGGTTGAACGGCAGGCCCATCTTTTCCAGGTCCAGGACGGCGTCGATCGCTTCCTTCGCCATGACCTCGGCGGCGTCCTGGTCAACCAGGTAGTCGCCGCCCTTGATGGTGTCGAAGGTGTGCCACTCCCAGTTGTCCTCTTCGACGTTGGCCAGGGCTGCGCACATGCCGCCCTGCGCCGCGCCGGTGTGGGAGCGGGTGGGGTACAGCTTGGTCAGTACTGCTGTTTTGGCGCGCTGACCTGATTCGATCGCCGCGCGCATCCCGGCGCCACCGGCACCGACGATGACGACGTCGTACTTATGGACCTGCATACCAGACGCTCTTTCTCTCAAAATTCGCTAACAACACCGGCCGGCGGAGCAGGCCCGGTGAAACCTCGTGGAAATCCCGTGCCTGCACTGGCAGGCAATGTTCGGGTGCCGCTGGGGCTGCGCCGCTACGGCGCGGGGCAGAAGCCGCCGGGCAGCTGGACACCGTTGACCACGGGGCACGGGTCAAAGGTGAAGATGACCATCGTGCCGAGGATGATGATGGCGGTGGTGGCCGCGTACAGCACGATCTTCAGCCACAGGCGGGTCGCGTCCTTCTCGGCGTAATCGTTGATGATGGTGCGCACACCGTTGGTGCCGTGCAGCATGGCCAGCCACAGCATGGCGAGGTCCCAGATCTGCCAGAACGGGTCGGCCCACTTGCCGGCCACAAAGCCGAAGTCGATGGCGTGGATGCCCTCGCCCACCAGCAGGTTGACGGCCAGGTGCCCGAAGATCAGGACAACGAGGACCACACCGGAAAGCCGCATGAAGAGCCATGCGAGCATTTCGAAGTTCCCCTTGGAACCACCGTGGCGGCGGTACTGCGGCGCAATGCGGTTGCTGCCGATCTTTGCGGCACTGCGTGGGCTCTGAATTTCAGTTGCACTCATGGCTAGTGACCTCCAAGGGCGAGGGAAAGGTGGCGGATGGAGAAGCCCACCATGACGACTACCCAAAGAATGAGCACCGTCCACAGCATCTGGCGCTGGTACTTCGCACCCTTCTTCCAGAAGTCGACGGCGATGATCCGCAGGCCGTTGAAGGCGTGGAACACAATCGCTGCAACAAGGCCCGTTTCACCCAGGGCCATCAGGGGGTTCTTGTAGGCACCAATCACGGCGGTGTAGGCCTCGGGGGACACACGCACCAGTGAGGTGTCCAGCACATGGACCAACAAGAAGAAAAAGATCACTACACCGGTAATGCGGTGTCCAACCCAGGACCACATGCCTTCACGGCCGCGGTACAAGGTGCCAGCTGGTTTTGTCGGCACTGAATAAACCTCCCTGCAACACAGCGGCGCTGGCATGGGATCCACGCGGGGGGAACGCCTGCTGCGAGAGCACTCATAAACTCAAGACTAAATCTAGGCTTCGCTCACAGCATATTCAATTCAGCCACCCGTTGGTGACGACGCCCGGCAGGCTTTTCGATTCCTTTTGAGACGAACACCACATTCGCTGGACTGCGCGGGGGCGCCGCCGTTGCTTAACGATGGGAGTCCGGGAGGGCTGTGCCGTGCCCCTCCGACACGGCATCCAGGGCCGGCACGGCACCTTCGGCTAAAGTAGCGGTGATGACTACAGACAAAGTGACAAGCCAGGACACGCTGCAGGGTTCGGCGCAGGGCTCGGCCCTGAGCCGATTTATTGCGGTGATTCCGGCAGGCGGAGTGGGGACCCGCCTCTGGCCCCTGTCGCGAGCAGCAGCCCCCAAGTTCCTCCACGACCTCACGGGCTCGGGCAGTACCCTCCTGAGGTCCACCTACGACCGGCTCGAGCCGCTCGCCGGCAAGCACATGCTCGTGGTGACCGGAATGGCCCACCGGGACGCGGTCTGCCGCCAGCTCCCCGAGATTGACGACGCCGACCTCGTGCTCGAGAGCGAGCCCAAAGACTCCGGCGCCGCCATCGGTTTGGCCGCCGCCATCCTGCACGAGCGCGATCCTGACACCATCATGGGCTCCTTCGCCGCAGACCAGGTGATCAGCCCCGACGAGCTGTTCCACGAGGCCGTCAGGGAGGCCATCCACGCGGCTGCGGCCGGCAAGATCGTCACGATCGGCATCAAGCCCACCCACGCCTCCACCGGCTTCGGCTACATCCGGGCCGGAAAGAACCTCGGCGTGGACGGGGCGCCCAGCGCCCAGGCCGTCGTCGAGTTTGTGGAGAAGCCCAGCGAAGAGGTCGCCCAGGAGTACCTCGACAGCGGCGAATACGTCTGGAATGCCGGCATGTTCGTGGCCCCGGTCGCGCTGATGCTCAAGCACCTCGAAGCCAACCAGCCCGAGCTCTTCGCCGGTGTGCAGGAAATCGCCAAGGCCTGGGACACCCCTCAGCGCGACGAGGTCAAGGCCCGCGTGTGGCCCACCCTGCCCAAGATTGCGATTGACTACGCTGTGGCCGAACCTGCCGCCGCCGCCGGCGACGTCGCCGTCGTACCCGGTACCTTCCGCTGGGACGACGTCGGGGACTTTGCCTCGGTGGGCCGGCTCAACAGCGCCAAGGAAGTCAAGGACGTCACCGTGATCGGTGAGGGTGCCCGTGTCTTCACGGAGGATGCCAGCGGTGTGGTGGTCTCCGATACCAAGCGTGTGATCGCGCTGATCGGGATCAAGGACGTGGTGGTGGTGGATACCCCTGACGCCTTGCTCGTGATGCACAAGGAACACTCGCAGCGCGTGAAGCAGGCCGTGGACGCCCTGAAGGCCAGTGGCGACACCGACGTCCTCTAGTTGGCCGGGCCGTAACGCGCCGTACCCGATGACGCTATTAATTGTTCGCTCGCTAGAGTTATTCCGTGCGTAACTACTCTACTGAAGCTGAGCCCACCACACTGGTGGGGCCGTGGCTCGAGCCTCTCCTGCCGGAGCTGATTGCCTTCCGCCGGGACTTGCATGCGCACCCGGAGCTCTCCTTCAAGGAGTTCCGCACCACGGACAAGCTCGCAAAGCGACTCGAGGAAGCGGGCCTCAAGCCCCGGCGCCTCGCAGGGACGGGCCTGACGGTGGACATCGGGGAGGGCCCGATCGCCACCGCCCTCCGCGGCGACATTGACGCCCTGCCCATCATCGAGGAGACGGGCCTTCCGTTCGCGTCGAAGAACCACGGCGTCACCCACGCCTGCGGCCACGACGTCCATACCGCCACCATGCTCGGCGCGGCCCTGGTCCTGCAGCGGATGCACGAGGAGTCGCCGCTGCGCGGTACCGTGCGGATCATCTTCCAGCCGGCCGAGGAGACCATGCCCGGCGGGGCCCAGAGCTGCATCGAGCAGGGTGTCCTCGAGGGCGTTCCCCGGATCTTCGCGCTGCACTGCGATCCCCGGATCGAGGTGGGCAAAATCGGCACCCGGATCGGCGCCATCACCTCCGCCTCGGACACGATCAAGATCGAACTGACCGGCCGCGGCGGCCACACCTCTCGCCCGCACCTGACCGAAGAGCTCGTCTTTGCCCTGGCGCAGATCGCGGTCAGCGTTCCGGCCGTGCTCTCCCGCCGCGTTGACGTCCGCAGCGGCGTATCCGTGGTCTGGGGCCACATTTCCGCCGGCTCCGCGCCCAACGCAATCCCGGCCAGCGGCTACATGGCCGGCACCATGCGCTGCCTGGACCGCGACGCCTGGCACAGCGCCGGTGAAATCCTCGACCAGGTCATCCAGCAGATCGCGGCACCGTACGGCGTCGACGTCCACCTGGAGCACACCCGCGGCGTGCCTCCCGTGGTGAACTCCGAACATGAGACCGCCCTGATCGAGGCAGCGGCGCGCGCCGAGATCGGCGAAGGCGCCGTCGTCCTGACCCCCCAGTCCATGGGCGGGGAGGACTTCGCCTGGTTCCTGGCCGACCTCCCCGGCGCCATGATGCGCCTCGGCACCAAGACCCCCGGCGGCGAGGAGTACGACCTGCACCGCGGCGACTACATCCTGGACGAACGCGCCCTCGGCCTGGGCATCCAGGTCCTCACCGCCGCAGCACTGCGCACCCTCCGCGACCTCTAGCGCAACAAACCCTCCGGCCGCTCGCTGCGGCCGTCGAGGTGAGACTTCGCGCCCATCGTTGGGTACTCCATGGGCGCGAACTCTCACCTCGGCGAGGGGGGCGGCCTGTCGCTCCGCTGGGGAAGGTTCGGCGGCGGTCTGCTCACGTTGGCGGCGTTCCACACCCAACTGCCCGTGCGGCCGTCGAGGTGAGACTTCGCGCCCATCGTTGGGTACTCCATGGGCGCGAACTCTGACCTCGGCGGTACGGTCCGGCCGTTTTGAGTTGTGCACAATTTAATTGTGGACTATCGTATAGTCATGCCCGATACTCCCCGCCTCAACGCCCCCCGCCTGGACCGGCAGCTGTGCTTCGCCATGTACTCGGCGTCGCGGGCCGCCACAGCGGCGTACCGGCCGATGCTCGAGGAGCTGGGCCTTACCTATCCGCAGTACCTCGTCATGCTGGTGCTGTGGGAAGAGGAACCGCGCAGCGTCCGCGGGCTGGGGGAGGAGCTGGGCCTCGACTCCGGCACTCTGTCCCCGCTGCTCAAGCGGCTCGAGTCCCTGGGCCTCGTGGAGCGGCGCCGGTCGGCCGCGGACGAGCGCCGGGTTGAAGTCTTCCTGACCGACGCCGGCTCCGCCCTCAGCGCCCGGGCCACCGGCATCCCGCAGCGGCTCGCCGCCGCGGCCGGACTCTCGCCTGCTGAACTTGACCAGCTCCGCGAAACGCTGAGCCGACTGGCCGCCGCCCTGCACGGCTCCCACTGACTTCCTTCCACCGCAAACAGATTGGATCTCCCATGAAGACCCTCTATACAGCCGAGGCCCTGGCCTCGGGCGAAGGCCGCGACGGCACCGCCGTCACCAAGGACGGCAAGCTCAGCGTAGCCCTGGCCAGCCCCGTGGAACTCGGCGGCAACGGCGAGGGCACCAACCCGGAGCAGCTCTTCGCCGCCGGATACGCGGCCTGCTTCCACTCCGCGCTGCGCCTTGTCGGCCGCCAGCAGAAAGCCGACCTGACGGATTCCGCCGTCGCCGCCAGGATCCACCTGGGCGCGCTCGGCGACGGATCCGGTTACGGCATCTCCGCGGAACTCGAAATCGCACTGCCCGCCGTGGACCGGGCAACGGCTGAGGCCCTCGTGGCCAAGGCTCACGAAGTCTGCCCCTACTCCAATGCCACCCGTGGCAACATCACTGTCGACATCACCATCCTGGAGGTCGCCGCATGAGCACCGAAACCACCACCCTGCCCGTCACCACGCGGGAAATCCAGCTGGCATCCCGGCCGCACGGCCGTCCCGTGCCGGAGAACTTCCGCCTTGCCGAGGCGGCGCTGCCCGAACTCCTGGACGGCCAGGTCCTGGTCCGCAACCTGTTCATGTCCGTGGACCCCTACATGCGCGGCCGGATGAACGACGTCAAGTCCTACTCGGCGCCGTTTGCCCTGGACACCGCGCTCGACGGCGGCGCCGTTGGCGAGGTCATCGCGTCCCGTTCTGCGGACCGCGCGGTGGGCGACGTCGTCGTCCATTCACTGGGGTGGCGGGAATATGCCGTGCTCGACGCCGGTGCCACCACGCCGGCGCGCACCGATCTGGCCCCCGCCCCGGCGTTCCTCGGAGTGCTGGGAATGACAGGCCTGACGGCGTACGCCGGCCTGGTCAAGGTTGCCGGCTTCAAGGCCGGAGAGGTCGTCTTCGTCTCGGGCGCCGCGGGTGCCGTCGGCTCGCTCGTGGGCCAGATTGCCAAGGCCATGGGCGCGTCCCGCGTCATCGGCAGCGCTGGCTCCCCGGAAAAGGTGGCACGGCTGCTGGAGCTCGGCTTCGACGCGGCCTTCAACTACCACGACGGCCCGGTCGCCGGGCAGCTCGCCGCGGCCGCGGGCGACCGCGGGATCGACGTGTATTTCGACAACGTTGGCGGGGAACACCTCGAAGCCGCGCTGTCGGCGCTGACCGTTGGTGGCCGTGTGGCCATGTGCGGCGCCATTTCGCAGTACAACTCGACCGAGCCCACCCCGGCTCCGCGGAACCTCGCGCAGGCCATCGGCAAGCAGCTGACCCTCAAGGGATTCCTGGTCGGCGGCTACTGGCAGCACATGGCCGAGTTCGTTGAGAAGATGTCCGGCTGGCTCGCGGACGGCACCGTGCGGTACGACGAGACCATCGTGGACGGGCTGGAGAACGCCCCGCAGGCCTTTATGGACCTGCTGGACGGCGCCAACACCGGCAAGATGCTGGTCCGGCTCTAGGCGCGAGTTCCAGGCAGCCCGCCAGCCCCGCAGATTGCACGCCCCGTACCGGAGATGACCGGTGCGGGGCTTTCTGTCTCTACCGCTTGGTAACAAGTTCTCAACAATCTGTGGAATCGCTGTGAACTGTGCTACTTGGACGTGTCGCAGGACACTAAAGTGGCTTCCATCAGTGCGCCTCGGCGCAGTGCTGCGAAATCCATCAGTGAAAACAGCGTTTCAGCGGCAACACCGCCAACAGACACTCATTGAGCTCCGTCGTAGCGCCTACTCTTTCTTCCTGGAGGAAAATTGAAGAACTCTCTGCGTGCAACCTTCAAGCGCGGTTCAATGGCAGGAGTCGCCACCGCCGGTGCGGCTGCACTTCTGCTGACCGGTTGCGGGGCCGCCCCGACAGCCAGCAGCAGCGCCACCCCGTCGGCCAGCAACTACACCGGTTGCATCGTTTCCGACTCCGGTGGATTCGACGACCAGTCATTCAACCAGTCCTCCTACGAGGGGCTGAAGAAGGCTGAGAAGGACCTGGGCATCAAGGTCAACCAGGCCGAGTCCAAGACGAACAACGACTTCGAGCCCAACCTGCGCGCGATGGTCACTGCCGGCTGTAACCTGACCGTCACGGTCGGCTTCCTTCTGGGTGACGCCACCAAGGCCCAGGCCACGGCGAATCCGGACAAGCACTTCGCGATCATCGACTTCGGCTACGAGACCCCGATCAGCAACGTCAAGCCGATCATCTACGACACGGCCCAGGCGGCTTTCCTGGCGGGCTACCTCGCAGCCGGCACTACCAAGACCGGAACGGTCGCCACCTTCGGCGGCATCAAGATCCCCACGGTCACCATCTTCATGGACGGCTACGCCGACGGCGTCAAGTACTACAACGAGAAGAACGGCAAGGACGTCAAGGTTCTTGGCTGGGACAAGGCCAAGCAGGACGGTTCCTTCACCGGTGACTTCGAAAAGCAGGACAAGGGCAAGCAGTTCACCCAGAACTTCCTGGACCAGGGCGCGGACATCGTCATGCCCGTCGCCGGTCCTGTCGGCAAGGGTGCGGGCGCGGCCCTGAAGGAAGCCAAGGCAGCAGGCAAGGACGTCAAGCTCATCTGGGTTGACTCCGACGGCTTCCTCACGGCACCGGATTACAAGGACATCATGCTCTCCTCCGTCATGAAGCAGATGGGCGAGGCCGTCGAGACCGTTGTGAAGGAAGACAAGGACGGCAAGTTCTCCAACACGCCGTACGTTGGCACCCTCGCGAACGACGGCGTGCAGCTGGCTCCGTTCCACGACATGGACTCCAAGGTTCCCGCCGAACTGAAGACGCAGCTGGACCAGATCAAGAAGGACATCGCCGACGGCAAGCTGAAGGTTGAATCCGCAGCCAGCCCGAAGGTCTAACTTCCGCCGCTAAGCGCCACGGCCCGTCCGGTCATTCACCGCACGGGCTGTGGCGCTTTTCGTTGAGCGGACAGACTCCGCTTCCGGCTGCAGGCACTAGGCTGATCCTGCAGCCCCATCATCCGTCCGGCCCAGACGCCCGGACACTTCGAGATTGGTCAGAGTTTTGAAACTTGAACTCAAGGGGATCACCAAACGCTTCGGCTCCCTGGTAGCCAACGATCACATTGATGTGGTGGTTGAACCCGGGCAGATTCACTGTCTGCTCGGCGAAAACGGCGCGGGCAAGTCCACGCTGATGAACGTCCTGTACGGACTGTACGAGCCCACCGAGGGCCAGATCCTCGTTGACGACAAACCCGTCATCTTCCGCGGCCCGGGCGACGCCATGGCCGCCGGCATCGGCATGGTGCACCAGCACTTTATGCTGGTCCCCGTTTTCACTGTTGCCGAAAACGTCGCGCTGGGAGCGGAAACCACCAAGGCGGGCGGATTCCTGAACCTGGATGACACCCGGCGCAAAATCCAGGAGATCTCGGACCGGTACGGCTTCGACGTCGATCCGGATGCGATGATCGAGGACCTCCCGGTGGGCGTGCAGCAGCGCGTCGAAATCATCAAGGCGCTCGTCCGCGACGCCAAGGTGCTCATCCTGGACGAGCCCACGGCCGTGCTGACCCCGCAGGACACCGATGAGCTGCTGGACATCATGCGCCAGCTCAAGAGCCACGGCACCTCGATCGTGTTCATCTCGCACAAGCTGCGCGAGGTCAAAGCTGTCTCAGACACCATCACGGTGATCCGCCGCGGCAAGGTGGTCGGCACCGCCGATCCCAGCGCCTCGACGACGGAACTGGCGTCCATGATGGTGGGCCGTGCCGTAAACCTGACCCTGGACAAGGCCCCGGCCAATCCCCAGGAGACCACCTTCCAGGTCAAGGACCTCACCGTGATCGCGCCCAGCGGCCAGCACGTGGTGGACGGCATCAGCTTCGATATCGCCCGCGGCGAGATCCTCGCCGTCGCCGGCGTCCAGGGCAACGGCCAGACGGAACTGACCGAGGCCATCCTGGGCCTCCAGGACCGCGTCCACGGCTCCATTCTGCTCGACGGCGAAGAACTCGTCGGCCGCAGCGTCAAGGAGGTCCTCAACGCGGGCGTCGGGTTCGTGCCGGAAGACCGCTCCGTCGACGGCCTGATCGGCACCTTCTCGATCGCCGAAAACCTGATTCTGGACCGCTACGACCAGGCGCCGTTCGCGAAGGGCATCAGCATGAGCCCGGCCAAGGTCCTGGAGAACGCCCAGACCCGGATCGACGAGTTCGACGTGCGGACGCCCTCAGGTTCACTCGCGGCCGGCACGCTGTCCGGCGGCAACCAGCAGAAGTTGGTCATGGCCCGGGAGCTCTCCCGGCCGCTGCGGCTCTTCATCGCATCCCAGCCCACCCGCGGCGTGGACGTCGGATCCATCGAGTTCCTGCACAAGCGCATCGTGGCCGAACGCGACCACGGCACCCCCGTGATGATCATCTCCACCGAACTGGACGAGGTGATCGAGCTCGCCGACCGGATCGCCGTGCTCTACAAGGGCAAACTGGTCGGCATTGTCCCGGCAGGCACCCGTCGTGACGTTCTTGGCCTGATGATGGCAGGGCTGTCCCCGGAGGACGCCCACGCCGACACCGCGAGCAAGCACGCGGCCCGGCAACCCGGGGAAGTGCCCGCGGAAAACTCCGCCGAACCCCAAGCAATGAACCAGGCGCCCGCCGCCCAGCCCGTGCAGGAGTCCAGCTCCGGCGCCGTAGGAGACGACCATGAGTGAGAACAACGAGCCGCGACGCTCGGCTGCACCGGATCCGGACCGGAGTCCGGACACGCTGCCCCCTGAAACACCGCAGGCACCGGCGCCCGACGCGGAGTCGGGGGCTCCCGTAAACGACGCCGCCCTGATCACCTCCCTGGACACAGCCGGCGGGGCGATGCGGCCGTCGGCCGTTCCCGTCTCGGCCCAGAGCGGCTCCCTCCCCGGCGCCGACGATTCGGACTCGGTCCTGCGCAAGATCTTCACCGGCAACGGCATCGTGACCATCCTGGCCGTCCTCCTCGCCCTGATCCTTGGCGGACTCCTCATCGCCAGCACGGACAAGGTGGTCGCCGCGACGTCGAGCTACTTCTTTGCCCGGCCGACCGACTTCCTCGCCGCCGTCTGGTCGGCCGCGACGAGCTCCTACGTCGCGCTCTTCCAGGGCTCGGTCTTCAACCCGCGGGGGAGCGGCGTGGGCGGACAGTTCGCCCCGCTCATGGAGACCCTCACCATCGCCACCCCGCTGATCACAGCCGGTCTCGGCGTAGCCCTGGCTTTCCGCGCGGGCCTGTTCAACATCGGCGCGCAGGGCCAGATCATCATGGCCGGCATCCTCGCCGCCTGGGTGGGCTTCGCGCTGGATCTGCCGGTGGGCCTCCACCTGCTGCTCGTCCTGATCGCAGGCGTCATCGGCGGCGCCGTCTGGGGCGGCATCGTGGGCGTGCTCAAGGCGAGAACCGGAGCCCATGAGGTCATCGTGACCATCATGTTCAACTACATCGCCCTGTACCTGGTGCGCTACCTCCTGGACACGCCGGCGTTCCAGCGGCCCGGGGAGACCACCCCGATTTCCCCGATCCTGGACCCGTCCGCAGTGTACCCGCAGATCTTCGGCAGCCAGTATCGGCTGCACATCGGCTTCCTGCTGGCCATCGCGGCGACTGTATTTGTGTCGTGGCTGCTGAACCGCTCCACCATCGGCTTCGAGTTCCGCGCAGTGGGGGCCAACCCCAAGGCAGCCCTCACCGCCGGCATCAACGTCCCCCGCACCACCATCCTGGTGATGACCATCGCCGGTGGCCTGGCCGGGCTGGCCGGCGTCGCGCAGGTGGCGGGCACCGAAAAGGTCCTCACCGACGGTGTCGCAGCCACGTACGGCTTTGACGCCATCACCGTCGCACTGCTGGGACGCTCGACGCCGTGGGGCACCTTCGCCGCCGGTGTGCTGTTTGGCGCCTTCCGCGCCGGAGCTGTCCAGATGCAGATCCAGACCGGAACCCCCATCGACATCGTGTTGGTGGTCCAGTCGCTCATTGTGCTGTTCATCGCGGCGCCGCCCTTGGTCCGGGCGATCTTCGGACTCAACCCGCGCAAGAAGAAAGCCGCATCCGCCGGCAAGTCCCAGAAGGCAGCAGCCACCGGAGGTGCAGCATGAGCACAACAGCAACCTCGCCCGTCCCGGGAAACCCCCAGGAGCCACAGCAGGGACGCCCGCACCCGGCAAAAAACCACAAGCCGACAGTGTCCGCCAAGCCTGTCACCTGGAAGCTGCCGGCGACGCTGCTGGTGCTCGCCGCCGTTGCGTTCATCTTCTTTGGCCTGCTGGGCCCGCACGCGACCGCGAAGTTCGGCATCTCCTCCGGCGGTGACTTCTTCCAGCTCCCCGCCGTCGAGGTTCCCGCCTTCCTGGCCGGGATTGTGCTCTCCGTGATCATGCTGGGCCTCGCCGGCTACGCCATCTTCCTGAAGACCCGGAACGTCCGGCCCCCGCGCTGGCTGCCGGTCCTGTTCACGGTCCTGTTCGTCGTGGCCTTCCTGATCTGGGTGGTCGGCGGCGCCAGGACGCCCAGCATCTCGCTGGCCGGTCTCATCGCCGGGTCCGTGACCCTCGCCGTGCCGATCGTTTTTGGCTCCCTGTCCGGTGTCCTGTGCGAACGCGCCGGCGTCGTGAACATCGCCATTGAGGGCCAGCTCCTGGGCGGCGCCTTCACGGCCGCGATCGTCGCCAGCATGACCAACAACCCGTACCTGGGCCTGCTCGCGGCGGCCGTCGCCGGCGCCCTCGTCTCGATGGTGCTGGCGGTCTTCAGCATCAAGTACGTGGTCAACCAGATCATCGTCGGCGTGGTGCTCAACGTCCTCATCTCGGGCCTCACAGGTTTCCTGTTCAGCACCGTGATGCAGGCGAACAAGGAATTGTTCAACTCGCCGGGCCGGCTTCCGATCATCGAAATCCCGGTCCTGTCCAGCATCCCGGTTCTCGGCCCCATCCTCTTCAAGCAGTCCGTGGTGGGCTACCTGATGTACGTGGCCGTGATTGTGGTGTGGATCGGGCTGTTCAAGACGAAGTGGGGCCTGCGCGTCCGCGCTGTGGGCGAGCACCCGCAGGCTGCCGACACCCTGGGCATCAAGGTCAACGCGACCCGGTTCTGGAACGTCACGCTGGGCGGCGCCGTCGCAGGGATCGGCGGGTCGTTCTTCACCCTTGTCGCGATCGACAGTTTCACGAAGGAGATCTCCGGTGGCCGCGGCTTCATCGCCCTCGCCGCAATGATCCTGGGACGCTGGAATCCGATCGGGGCGTTCTTCGCCGCGCTGCTGTTCGGCTTCGCCGACAACCTGCAGAGCATTGTGACGATCATTGGCACCCCGGTGCCGAGCCAGTTCATGGCAATGCTGCCCTACCTCGTGACCGTGTTTGCCGTCGCCGGACTCGTCGGCCGGTCCCGGCCCCCGGCCGCCGACGGCATACCGTACGTCAAGGGTTGACGATGGACAGCATCGACGTCGACTGGGCTGCCCTGGAGGCCGCCGCGGTGGCCGCCATGGGGAACGCCTATGCGCCGTATTCGAAGTTCGCGGTGGGGGCAGCAGCCCTCACCGCGGACGGCCGGATCGTGAGCGGCTGCAATGTCGAAAACGCCAGCTACGGCCTCACCCTGTGCGCCGAGTGCGCCCTCGTCGGCAACCTGCACATGACCGGAGGCGGCCTGCTCCGCGCTTTCTACTGCGTCGACGCCGCCGGCAACGTCCTCATGCCGTGCGGGCGCTGCCGGCAGCTGCTCTACGAATTCAGGGCTCCCGACATGGAGCTCATGACCACCCAGGGAATCAAGACCATGGAACAGGTCCTTCCCGATGCCTTTGGCCCCCAACACCTGGAGGAACCCCGGTGACACACATAACGCAGACCAACAGCCGCTCCGAATCGTTCGACGCCGTCGACATCATCCGCATCAAACGCGACAAGGGCGTGCTCAGCCCCGCCCAGATCGACTGGACGATCGACGCGTATACCCGCGGCGCGATCGCCGACGAACAGATGGCCGCCCTGAACATGGCCATCCTGCTCAACGGCATGGACCGGGCCGAGATCTCCCGCTGGACCGCGGCAATGATCGCCTCCGGCGAGCGGATGGACTTCTCCAGCCTGCGCCGCCCCGACGGCAGCGTGAAGCCCACGTCCGACAAGCACTCCACCGGCGGCGTCGGGGACAAAATCACCCTGCCGCTGGCACCCCTGGTGGCGGTCTTCGGCGTTGCCGTGCCGCAGCTCTCCGGCCGCGGCCTGGGCCACACCGGCGGCACCCTGGACAAGCTCGAGGCGATCCCGGGCTGGCGCGCCGCGCTCAGCAACGAGGAAATGCTGGCCCAGCTCCAGGACGTCGGCGCAGTCATCTGCGCCGCCGGCGCCGGGCTGGCCCCGGCCGACAAGAAGCTCTACGCCCTGCGCGACGTCACCGGCACCGTCGAGGCCATCCCGCTGATCGCGTCCTCGATCATGAGCAAGAAGATCGCGGAAGGCACCGGTTCGCTGGTGCTGGACGTCAAGGTCGGCAGCGGCGCGTTTATGAAGGACGAGGCCCGCGCCCGCGAACTCGCCGAGACCATGGTGGCACTGGGCAAGGACGCCGGCGTCAACACGGTGGCCCTGCTGACCAACATGAACACGCCGCTGGGCCTCACCGCGGGCAACGCGATCGAGGTCGAGGAATCGGTGGAGGTCCTCGCCGGGGGCGGTCCGGAAGACGTCGTCGAGCTCACGGTCCGGCTCGCGGAGGAAATGCTCGCCTGCGCGGGCGTCCACGACGCCGATCCGCGCGCCGCCCTCCGGGACGGCCGGGCCATGGACGTCTGGAACCGCATGATCGAGGCGCAGGGCGGCGACCCGCGGGCCAAGCTCCCGGTCGCCCGGGAATCCGAAGTGATCTACGCGCCGGCCGACGGCGTGCTGGTGGAACTCGACGCGATGGCCGTCGGCGTCGCCGCCTGGCGCCTCGGCGCCGGACGCGCACGCAAGGAGGACCAGGTCCAGGCCGGTGCCGGGGTGCGGATGCACGCCAAACCGGGCGCCATGGTCAAGGCTGGCGAACCGCTCATGACGCTCCTGACAGACACCCCGGAGAAGTTCGACCGGGCCAAGGAGGCCCTCCAGCACGCCGTGGTGATTGCGCCGGAAGGCTCCCGGCCGGCGCAGCAGCTCATCATCGACCGCATCGCCTAGCTGCCGGCGTGCCCTCTCACTTGTGGTCCCCAACCAGTTGACTTTGCCCGGGGCCCAGCCGCCACACGGGATAAGGGCAAGCTGGGGCGCGGGCCCGCAGGTACACTGGCACGACAGCCGTACCCCCGTTGTTTGGTAGGAAACCGTGCAGGCAATCAACGACTTCATCCTGGCCGCAGCAGGGCAACCCTGGGTGCTCTTCCTTGTGTTCGCGTGCTGCGTGATTGACGGCTTCTTCCCGCCCATCCCGAGCGAATCCGTGGTCGTTGGACTCGCCGCGGTGGCCGCCGGCGCCGGCATCCCCAATGTGGTGCTCCTGGCCGCGACCGCCGCCGCGGGTGCCTTCCTCGGCGACAACATCGCCTACCTGATCGGCCGCAACACCGGAACGCAGCGCTGGGCCTGGATGCGCGGCTACCGCATGCAGCGGGCCTTCCGGTGGGCCGGCACGGAGCTGCGCAAACGGCCCGCGTCGCTGATCCTCGTGGCGCGGTTCGTGCCGATCGGCCGGGTGGCGGTCAACCTGACGGCCGGCGCCACCCATTTCCCGCGGCCACGCTTCGTCGGTCTGACAGTCCTCTCCGCGGTGCTCTGGGCCGCCTACTCCGTCGCAATCGGACTGTTCTTCGGCCAATGGTTCGAAGACAACCACCTGCTCGCCGTCATCGTCGCCGTCATCTGCGCGATCGGCCTGGGCATCCTGGTGGACGTCGTGATCAGCAGGCTGCGCGGGACCCCTCCCGAGGACGTCGAACAGCCCGTCCCGCCAGTGGAGCCCTCCTGACGAAGCAGCCCATCGTTAAGGGAGATTTATCCGGACGGAACGTAGCGCATCCTTGTCCGTCATGGGACACTGAAGAGCGCTTTTCATCACTTTCCTAGGAGCAACGCCCGCGTGGAATTTATCAATGAGGCAATTCTCCATGCCGCGGGACAATGGTGGATTTATCCGATTCTCACGATCTTCTGCTTCATCGACGGATTCGTTCCGATTCTGCCGAGTGAAACCCTGATCGTCGCCTTGGGTGCCCTGTCCGTCACGTCCGGCCAGCCGAACATGTGGTTCGTTATGGCGGCCGCTGCCCTCGGGGCTATCGCCGGCGACAACATGGCCTACCTGCTGGGCCGCCATGTCGGCGTCGAGCGCTTCCGCTGGATGCGCAAACCCAAGGTCCAGCGCGCCCTGAACTGGGCACGCTATGAGTTGGACAAGCGCGGCGCCATGCTGATCTTCACGGCCCGCTACATCCCGGTGGGACGAGTGGCCGTCAACTGGATCGCCGGCACCACCGCGTACCCGCGCCGGCGCTTCGTCATCCTGGACATCTTCGCCTCCATCACCTGGGTGGCCTACTCCGCCGGCGTCGGCATCCTCGCCGGCAACTGGGTCCACGAACACCCGCTGCTGGGGGTCGGCATCGCCATCGCCTTCGCCATCGTGCTGGGCATCGTGATCGACCACCTGCTGACCTGGCTGCACCGCTGGCGCGACACCAAGGGCGCTGCCGCGGCGGCCAGCCGCGCCGCTTCAATGGCGGCCGAGGCCAGGGCCGCCCACGCCCCGTCCGGCAACCCGCCCGCGGCCGGACACGCCTCCGGCGCCACGCCAACGCCGCCGCAACTGGCAGCACCGGCCGACGTCGAGGCCTGATTCCGCCCGGCTGGTGTTGCCGGGCCTCCGACCCTAAGGTTGGAACGTGACTGAGATAATTCTTGACGCTGCCCCTGACCTCGACTTCGACCTGAAGGGCCTCCCCAAGGTTTCCCTTCACGACCACCTGGACGGCGGACTCCGGCCGGCCACCATCATTGAACTTGCCGAGGCCGTGGGACACACCCTGCCCTCCACCGACCCCGTCGCCCTGGGGGAGTGGTTCCGCGAATCCGCCGATTCCGGCTCGCTGGTCCGCTACCTCGAGACCTTCGACCACACCATCGCCGTGATGCAGACCAAAGACGGACTCTTCCGCGTCGCCAAGGAATTCGTCGAAGACCTTGCCGACGACGGCGTTGTCTACGGTGAAGTGCGCTGGGCGCCGGAGCAGCACCTCCAGCAGGGCCTGAGCCTGGACGACGTCGTGGACGCCGTGCAGGCGGGCCTCGAGGCCGGCGTCGACTCCGTCGCCGAGACCGGCCGCGACATCCAGGTCGGCCAGCTCATCACCGCCATGCGCCATGCCGACCGCGGCCAGGAAATCGCGGAACTGGCGGTCCGCCACCGCAACAACGGCGCCGTCGGCTTCGACATTGCCGGTGCCGAGGACGGCTTCCTGCCGTCCCGGTTCAGGGACGCCTTCACCTACCTGGCCCAGCACAACTTCCCGGCCACGGTGCACGCCGGGGAAGCTGCCGGACTCGAAAGCATCCAGTCCGCCCTGGTCGACGGACGCGCCCTGCGCCTGGGCCACGGCGTCCGGATCGCCGAGGACATCACCGTCGAATTCGACGACGAAGACGGCGGCGCCGAATTCAACGACAGCAGCGACGAGGCCAACGACAACATCGGCATGGTCACCCTGGGCGATCTCGCCAGCTGGGTCCGCGACCGCGGCATCGCCCTGGAGATCTGCCCGTCCTCCAACCTGCAGACCGGCGCCATCGCCGGCTTCGGCGAGGGAATCGAAAGCCACCCGCTGGACATGCTCTACCAGCTCGGCTTCAACGTCACCATCAACACGGACAACCGGCTCATGAGCGGCGTGACCCTCACGGACGAGTTCGAACTGATGGTCGAGACCTTCGATTACGACCTCGATGACCTGCTGGAGCTGACGCTCAACGCGGCCGAAGCTGCTTTCCTGCCGCTCGAAGAGAAGGAAGCCCTCGTTGAATACATCAACGAGTTCTACGACGAGCTTGGCTAAAGAGAACATTCCACCCGTCCGGGGGCAGCTGGCAGAGCTGATCGAAACGATTGCCGCCCTGCGCGAGCACTGCCCCTGGATGGGTGCCCTCACCCATGAATCCCTCGTTGAGTACCTCCTCGAGGAGGCCTACGAGGTGGCCGAGACCATCGAGACGGCCGGCGGCGACGCCGAGCTGAAGGCCGAACTTGGAGATGTCCTGCTCCAGGTGGTCCTCCACGCCCGGCTCGCCCAGGAGCGCGGCGCCTTCGACCTCCACGACGTCGCCCGCGGCCTCACCGCCAAAATGGTCCGGCGCAACCCGCACGTGTTCCGTCCGGACGGATCCCTGCAGGAGTCCTTCCCGGCGACGGTGGAGGAAATCGTCCAGACGTGGGACGCGGTCAAGCGCTCGGAGCAGGGCCTGCACTCCGGGGCCGCCGAGCCCGGCACTGAACCCTCCCGCGCTGATCCTTCCCGGCTGGGGGCGCTCGGGGGTGTCCCCGCCGCCCTTCCGGCCCTGGCGCGGGCGCAGAAACTCCAGGACCGCGCCGAACGGGCCGGACTCCCGGCCTCCACCCGGCCGGTGGACGTCCCGTCCGCGGAAGAGGACCTCGGGGACCTTCTCTTCGCCATCGCCGCCGCAGCCCGGGACCGGGGGCTCGACGCCGAGCGTGCCCTCCGCGGCGCGAACCGCCGCTTCCAGGAGGGCACGCCCCCGCCGCCATCCCCATAATCGGCCAAAATGACGTCCGGGTGCTGGATAGGTTTCTGTAACTCATCCCACTCTCGACTACGCTGGGTAGCGACGAGGACGTCTGTTTTTCAGCGTGATTCCCAGCTTGATTTCCCATCAGATTCCCAGCAGATCGCTTCACCCAAAGGAGCCTATCCATGGCGCTTATCGATGCCATCCACGCCCGCGAGATCCTCGATTCCCGTGGCAACCCCACCGTAGAAGTTGAAGTCCTGCTCTCGGACGGCCAGATCGGCCGCGCGGCCGTTCCCTCCGGAGCCTCCACCGGCGAGCACGAAGCCGTTGAGCTCCGCGACGGCGACAAGGGCCGGTACCTCGGCAAGGGCGTCCAGAAGGCCGTTGACGCGGTCATCGACCAGATCGCCCCGGCCCTGATCGGCTTCGACGCCACCGACCAGCGCAGCATCGACCAGTCGATGATCGACCTGGACGGCACCGCCAACAAGAGCAAACTCGGCGCCAACGCCATCCTGGGCGTGTCCCTGGCCGTCGCCAACGCGGCCGCGGCCTCCGCCGACCTGCCGCTCTACAAGTACCTCGGCGGACCGAACGCACACGTCCTGCCCGTACCGCTGATGAACATCCTCAACGGCGGCTCACACGCCGACTCCGACGTCGACATCCAGGAATTCATGGTTGTCCCGCTCGGTGCCGAGACCTTCTCCGAGGGCCTGCGCTGGGGCGTCGAGGTCTACCACGCACTCAAGGCGGTCCTGCAGGCCAAGGGCCTGTCCACCGGCCTCGGCGATGAAGGCGGCTTCGCGCCGAACCTGCCGTCCAACCGCGCCGCCCTGGACCTCATCCAGGAAGCCATCCGGAACGCCGGCTACACCCCGGGACAGGACATCGCCCTCGCCCTGGACGTCGCCTCGTCCGAGTTCTTCAAGGACGGCGCCTACCAGTTCGAAGGCAAGTCCCTCAGCTCCACCGAGATGAGCGCCTACTACGCCGAACTCGTCGCCGACTACCCGCTGGTGTCCATCGAGGACCCGCTGGACGAAAACGACTGGGAGGGCTGGAAGACCCTCACCGACGCCATCGGCGACAAGGTCCAGATCGTTGGTGACGACCTCTTCGTCACGAACCCCGAGCGCCTGCAGACCGGCATCGATTCGAAGACCGCCAACTCGCTCCTGGTCAAGGTCAACCAGATCGGTTCCCTGACCGAAACCCTGGATGCTGTCTCCCTCGCCCAGCGCGCCGGTTACACCACCATCACCTCGCACCGCTCCGGCGAGACCGAGGACACCACCATCGCCGACATCGCCGTTGCCACCAACGCGGGCCAGATCAAAACCGGTGCCCCGGCCCGCTCCGAGCGCGTTGCCAAGTACAACCAGCTGCTGCGCATCGAAGAGGAACTCGACGACGCCGCACGCTACGCCGGACGCAGCGCCTTCCCGCGTTTCAAGGGCTAGTAACCGCAGGAACTGCCGACCGGTGGCTATGGTTGAAAGACCATGGCCACCGGTTCTTTTTTGGCACCTTCCTTGTGGCGCCGCGCTGTCGGCTCCGTGTCGGCGCCCGGCCCAGGCCACGGGGATCAGCACTGAACAGCACTGAACCAGCAAGCCGCAAGCCAGCCGGGGGAGAACCTGGCATTACAGGAGTGACATGGTTACCCGCCGACCCAAGGTTCCCCGGGCTACGCCTGCGGCCCCCAAGTCTCCGGACACCGACGACGACGGCGGTGACGTCATCCAGGCTGATTTCGGCGGTTCCCGCGGAGCCCCGGGCCACACAGCCGGCAACCCGGCATCCACACCGGGCGGATCCCGGTCGGGCGCCGCCCAGAACAATGCCGCGCAGCACAATGCCGCCCAGAACAATGCCGCCCAGCACAACGTTGCGCGGCAGAGCGCTGCAAAGCCGAATGCTGCGAAACCAGGTACGAACACCCAGGGCACCGCCAAGCCCAGCACCAAACAGCCCCGGGACGGTGCAGTGCCGGCGGGGGAGAACCTCGACCCCGTTCCCGCCAAGGCCTTCTCCGGCCGCATGCTGGCACTGTTCGTCGTCATGATTGCGATCACCATCATGCTGGCGCCCACGGTCAAGATCTTCTTCGAGAAAAGGGCCGAAATTGCCGCCCTGCAGGCGGATATCTCCGCCAAGCAGTCCCAGCAAAACGAGCTCAGGCGCCAGGTCTCCCGGTGGCAGGATCCGAACTACGTGAAGCAACAGGCCCGCGACCGCATTAACATGGTTATGCCCGGCGAGACGGGCTACTGGGTCTTCGGCAGTGATCTTCCTGCCGGAACGTCCAGTGGCGCGGCCGGTGCAGGATCACAACAGGACCCGGCCGATCTGCCCTGGGTGGACTCCCTCTGGGACTCCATCCGGCGTTCGGCAACAGACTAAGAAGCGGCGCCCGCCGCAGGATTGTCCGCCGGACAAACCAGACAGGGCAGGAAGGTGCCGCGCCCGTGGACGAGAACCGAGTGGACGAGAGCCTCACGGCAGAGAACCCGATGGCAGTGACGCCGGGAACACCGGAGACGGCCAGTTCCGTGGAGGAATCCCGCCGGCCCTCGCCCCGGGACCTCGATGTCCTGAGCCGGCAACTGGGACGCCCGGTGCGCGATGTCGTGGAGATCCCGGCCCGCTGCGTCTGCGGCAACCCGCTGGTGGCGGCCACCTCCCCGCGGCTGAGCAACGGCACACCCTTCCCCACGACGTTCTACCTCACCCACCCGGTGATCACGTCCGCTGTGTCGCGGCTTGAGGCGGCCGGACTGATGAACGAGATGAACGACAGGCTCGGCGAAAACGAGGCGCTGGCAGCGGACTACCGGGCCGCGCACGAGGCCTATCTCGCGTCCCGGGCAGAGATCGGCGCCCGGTCCGGAATCGGCGCCGTCCCCGAAATCGACGGCATCTCCGCCGGCGGCATGCCCACCCGCGTCAAATGCCTGCACGTCCTGGTGGGCCATGCACTCGCTGCCGGACCGGGCGTGAACCCGCTCGGCGACGAGGCCATCGCCGCCATCGGCGAATGGTGGACCAAAGACCGCTGCTATTGCGACGGCGCCTGGGACACCGGCGGCGAGGCCCCCTCGCAGGACCTCAGCCGGCACGGCCCGCAGGGGCTCCCGGAGATCGTGGGCCGCCCGGCACCGGTCCGCAAGGCACGCGCCCAGGACGCCGGCAGCAGCACCGACGCCGGAGACGCCGACACCAGCGGAGCGGACAAGTGACCCGCGTCGCCGCCGTCGACTGCGGCACCAACTCGATCCGCCTGCTCATCGCCGACGTGGAAACGGACGGTGCGGCGCCCCGGCTGAAC
Source organism: Pseudarthrobacter kochi (assembly GCF_055412805.1). NCBI lineage: Bacteria > Bacillati > Actinomycetota > Actinomycetes > Micrococcales > Micrococcaceae > Pseudarthrobacter > Pseudarthrobacter kochi. The sequence goes on along the minus strand of NZ_JBVAYV010000002.1, from coordinate 119,214 downwards.
GACGTCGTCCGCGAGATGCGCGTCGTCCGGCTCGGCCAGGGCGTGGACGCCACCGGCGAACTCGCCCAGGAGGCCCTCGACCGGACCTTCGCCGCCGCCGCGGACTACGCCGGGCAGATCCGCCACCACGGTGCCAGCAAGGTGCGCTTCGTCGCGACCTCCGCCACCCGCGACGCCCGCAACCGGCAGGTCTTCGTCGACGGCATCCGCGAGCTCCTCGGCGTCGAACCCGAGGTCATCACCGGGGACAGCGAGGCCGCACTGTCCTTCGCCGGCGCCAGCAGCGTCCTGCCCTCCCGCGGCGAGGACCCCGTCCTTGTCGTGGACCTCGGCGGCGGCAGCACGGAGTTCGTGCTGGGCAACGCGGACGGCGTCATCGCCGCCAGGAGCGTCGACATTGGCTGTGTCCGGCTGACCGAACGCCACCTGCGCAGCGACCCGCCCACGGCAGAACAGATCGCCGCCGCGGAAGCCGACGTCGACGCGGCCATCGACGAGGCGGCCCGGACGGTCCCGCTGGACCGCGCCGCCGCCGTCGTCGGGGTGGCCGGTTCCATCACCACCATCACTGCCCACGCCCTCGCGCTGACGGAGTACTCCGCCGCGGCGATCCACGGCACGGAACTCTCACTCGACGCCGTGCGCCGGGCCTGCACCGAACTGCTGGAGATGTCCCACGCGGAACGGGCCGCGCTGCCTTACATGCACCCGGGCCGGGTGGACGTGATCGGAGCGGGCGCGCTCGTCTGGCGGCGCGTCATGGAGCGGCTGTCCGAGGCGACGGACGGCAGGGTCGGCACGGCCGTCACCAGCGAACACGATATTCTTGACGGAATTGCCTTGAGTATCAGCTAGGCGGCAGCCCGGCTGGACTGCGTCAGCCAGACGCCCGCCAGCCGGCACCCGGACTCCAGCTCCCCGCCCAGGGCCCTCCCGGCGTTCCGCAGCGCCACCAAAACGCATCACGCCCCGTTTCCCCAGCACCCTGGTGCCCCGCCGATCGGACCCGAATGACCAGAGCAACAGCCCGGCGCCGCCGGACCGCCTCCGCGATGATGGCCTTGGCCCTTGCGGGAAGCACTTTGGCGGCCGCCCTGACCGCCGCCCCCGCCGCCCACGCCGACGCCTGGCGCGACAAGGAATACTGGCTCGCCGAATCAGGCATCACCAAGGCCTGGGAAGTCTCCAAGGGCGCCAACGTCAAGGTCGCCGTGATCGACAGCGGTGTGGACGGCAAACACCCTGACCTCGCCGGCGTGCTGGCCGGCGGCGTCGACATCTCCGGCGCCGGGGCCCCGGACGGCCAGAAGAGCATCGGCGCGAAACCCGAACACGGAACCCTCGTCGCCACCCTGCTGGCAGGCCGCGGCCACCAGCCCGCCGATTCCACGGCCAAGCCCACCCCCGGCGCCGGCCCGTCCGTCGGCCCGGACGGAATCGTGGGCGTGGCCCCCGAGGCGCAGCTGCTGTCCGTCTCCACGTGGCTCGGATCGGCTAACCCCGGCGGCAAGACCGACCAGGACCAGATCCCGCAGGCCGTCCGCTGGGCCGTCGACAACGGAGCCCGCGTCATCAACATCTCGCTCGGCAGCACCTCGCCGGAGTGGCCGCAAAGCTGGGACGCAGCCTTCCTTTACGCCGAGCAGAAGGACGTGGTGATCGTCGCTGCCGCGGGCAACCGCGGGGGAGGCAACGTCCAGGTCGGCGCTCCGGCCACCATCCCCGGCGTCCTGACCGTCGCCGGGCTGGACCGCAAGGGAACAGCCAGTATCGATTCCTCATCCCAGGGCATCAGCATCGGCGTCGCGGCACCGGCGGAGAATCTGATCGGCGGCCTCCCCGGCGGCGGCTACGCGGAATGGGCGGGCACCTCGGGCGCCACCCCGATCGTGGCCGGCGTCGCGGCCCTGATCCGCTCCAAATGGCCGGACATGACCGCCAGCCAGGTCATCAACCGAATCGTCAGCACCGCGAAGGACGCCGGCGCGCCGGGGAAGGACCCCCTGTACGGTTTCGGGGTCCTCAACGCCGAGGCGGCCCTCAAGGCCGACGTGCCCGAAACCCGGATCAATCCACTGGGCTCCATTTCGGACTGGATCCGCGTCCACCGGCGGGGCAACCTGGCCACCTCGCCCGCGCCCGCCTCGGCGCCCCCCTCCAGTGCCGCCCTCACCCTCCCGGAGGCCACCGTGCCCGTCGCGGAGCCTCCATCCGAGCTGGACAGCGCCGTACCGGCCATGGTGGTGCTCGGCTTCGGCGGACTGTTCCTGTGCATCGTGGGGGCCGCCGTCTTCCAGCTCCGCCGTACCGCGCGGACTTCCCCGGCCGCAGGCCCCGACGGGCTTCCGGAAAACCCGGACACCGGCGTGCTCGATTCCGTGGATTCCACCGGGAAACAGTAGTTAGTGAAGTTTTTCACAAAGTACGGTATTCTTGGGGAATGGCATCCTCCCCTCAGCTCCAGGACCGTCCCAGGGTACTCGTCGTCGGCGGCGGGTACGTCGGCCTGTACGTAGCCCTCAAACTGCAGAAGAAGATCGCGAATGCCGGTGGCATCGTCACCGTCGTTGATCCCCTGCCTTACATGACCTACCAGCCCTTCCTCCCCGAAGTTGCCGGCGGCAACATCGAGGCACGCCACGCCGTGGTCTCGCACCGCCAGCACCTCAAGCAGACCGAGCTCATCCAGGGCCGCGTCACCTCGATCGACCACGTAAACCGCACCGCCGTGGTTGCCCCGGCTGACGGCGGCGACAACTTCGAGGTTCCCTACTTCGACGTCGTGGTCGCCGCAGGCGCGATCACCCGGACCTTCCCGATCAAGGGACTCGCGGACAAGGGCATCGGCCTCAAAACCATCGAGGAAGCCGTTGCGCTGCGCAACAAGGTCCTCGACCGCATCGAAGCCGGCTCGCTGATGACCGACCCGGCCGAACGCGCCCGCGCCCTGACCTTCGTGGTTGTCGGCGGCGGCTTCGCCGGCATCGAGTGCATCACCGAAATGGAAGACCTCGCCCGGGCCGCAGTCAAGAACAACCCCCGCGTCAAGCAGGAGGAAGTCCGCTTCGTCCTGGTTGAGGCGATGGGACGCATCATGCCCGAGGTCACCGCCAGCCAGGCCGAGTGGGTCGTCGAGCACCTGCGCAGCCGCGGCATCGAAGTCCTGCTCAACACCTCGCTGGACAGCGCCGAGGGCAGCCTGAAGCTCATCAACCTCCCGGACAAGACTGCCGCCCAGGAATTCCAGGCGGACACCCTGGTCTGGACTGCCGGCGTGCAGGCCAACCCGATGGTCCGTTCCACCGATTTCCCGCTCGAGCCCCGCGGCCGCGTCCGTGTCCTTGCGGACCTGCGCATCGCCGGCGACGAGGGCATCATCGAGAACGCCTGGGCCGCCGGCGACGTCGCTGCCGTGCCGGACCTCACGGGCAACGGCCTGCCGGACGGTACCTGTGTCCCGAACGCCCAGCACGCGCTCCGCCAGGCCAAGCGCCTCGCCAAGAACCTGTGGGCCACCCGCTGGGGCAAGGAGCTCAAGGACTACAAGCACAAGAACCTCGGCGCCGTCGCCGGTTTCGGCGAATGGAAGGGTGTTGCCAACATCAACCTTCTGGGCCGCATCGGGCTCAAGGGCCCGCTGGCCTGGCTGGCGCACCGCGGCTACCACGGCCTGGCGATGCCGACCATGGAACGCAAGATCCGCGTCATCTTCGGCTGGATCCTCGCCTTCTTTATGGGCCGCGACACGACCCAGCTGATGGACCTTGACAACCCGCGCGGCGCTTTCGTGGCCGCTGCGACGCCGGCGCCCAAGCCGGCCGCGGCACCCGCCGCACCCGCCGCACCCGCCGCTCCCGCCGCTGAAAAGCCGGCGACAGAGGCCGGCAAGGCTGCAAACAAGGAAGCCGTGTCGGCCGACTCGAAGTAGCCCGCATCAGCGTTCGACGGCGGCCGTTCCCCTGCGGGGGAGCGGCCGCCGTCGCCGTTAACCCGGTACGCCGTCACCGCAGGCCTCTCCGGGGCAGGCCGGGGCCGCGCCTAGACTGGCTGAATGACAGCTGAAAAGGACCTCAACACCCTGCTGGCCACGATGCATCCGGAAGTCCGTGCGGGCGAGTTCGTCTACGTCCTCTGGCCGCACGGCCGGCCGCTCGCCGGGGCCGCCGCAGCCGCCGTCCGCGAAGCGGAGGGCCTGACCGTGGTGCTGCCGCGCGCCGACGCCGACAGCCTCGGGCTGCCCTACGACTTCGTCGGCGCCTGGATCACCCTCCAGGTCCACTCCTCACTCGAAGCCATCGGCCTGACGGCAGCCGTCAGCGCCGCCTTGACCCAGGCAAAAATCAGCTGCAATGTCCTGGCCGGCTTCCACCACGACCACATCCTGGTCCCCGTCGCGGACGCTGACCGGGCGCTTGAGGTGCTGCACGAACTCGTGGCAGCAAGCGGGGAACACAAACCCGCTCCGGAGCTGGTGCTGCGCAGCGAACAGCCCGCGGACCGGCCCGCCATCCTCGACCTCACCGCCGCGGCCTTTGCCGTCTCCCCGGTCACCGGGCTGCCCGTTGAGGGCGAACCCGAAGAAGTGGAACTCGTGCGTGCGCTCTTTGACTGTGAGGAGTACCTGCCGGAGTCCAGCATCGTCGCGGAGCTCGGCGGCGAAGTCGTGGGACACGTGATCAGCACCCGCGGCTGGGTGGGGGAGCTGGAGCTCCTGGGCCTGGGCCCGATCGGTGTGGTGCCGCGCCTGCAGCGCCACGGCATCGGCAGCGCGCTCATGACGGAAACGATTGCCCGGGCCAACGCCGCGGGGGAGCGCGGCATCGCGCTGCTCGGAGACCCGGAGTACTACTCGCGTTTCGGCTTCGTGCCGTCGACGTCGCTCGGGGTGGAGGCCCCCGACCCTGAGTGGGGCGTCCACTTCCAGCTGCTTCCGCTGGCCGTCTGGCCGGGCGGCGTGAGTGGAACGTTCCGCTACGCCAAGCCGTTCGGTATCGCCTAGCCCGCCGCCCGGCGGGATACCATGGACCGGGCCCCAGTAGCCCAATTGGCAGAGGCAGCGGACTTAAAATCCGCGTGTTGTGGGTTCGAGTCCCACCTGGGGCACTCGTCGTTGCGCCCGGCGGTCCTTCGGGCAGATTTCCTCTATGCAACGAGTGTTATAAGGATGTGACCGTAGTCACTTTGGATCGGGCCGGAATTGCACTAGCTTGAAGTTAAATCAGGAACACCTGATCTTTCGCATCAAAGGCCGTTCGCACCTTTAGATCGAGGAGATTGTAAATGACTTCACTCCCCCAGGTGGCGCCCCGCATCGCTAAGCTCACCGCGCTTAGCATCGGCGTCGCCCTTCTGGCTACGGCTTGTGGTGGCTCGTCCACCCCGACGTCGACCGGATCCGGCACCGCTTCGGCAAACGCCGCGGGCATCGCATGCCCGGCGCCCAGCGCGACTGCCGGTGCCAGCACTGCCGCAGGAGCCGGCGGGGCCGTGCCGGCTGCCACCACCACCACCGAAACTGCCCTCAAGATTGGATCGCTCCTGCCGACAACGGGGTCGCTGGCGTTCCTCGGCCCGCCCGAAATTGCGGGTGTCAACCAGGGCATCAAGGAAATCAATGATGCCGGCGGCGTGCTGGGCAAAAAGGTTGAGGTCATCCACCGCGACTCCGGTGACACCAAGACCGATATCGCCACGCAGTCCACCAGCGCCCTCCTCGGCCAGGGCGTTAGCGCAATCGTCGGTGCCGCTTCCTCGGGCGTCTCCAAGACCGTCATCAACCAGATCACGGGCGCCGGCGTCATCCAGTTCTCCCCGGCCAACACCTCCCCGGACTTCACCGCCTGGGATGACAAGGGCCTGTACTGGCGTACCGCTCCCTCGGATGTTCTCCAGGGCAAGGTCCTCGGCAACTACATGGCCACCTGTGGCGCCCAGACCGTCGGCATGATCGTCCTGAACGACGCCTACGGAACCGGCCTGGCCAAGAACGTGCAGGCGGCTTTTGAGGCAGCCGGCGGCAAGGTTGTTGCCCAGGAGCTCTTCAACGAAGGCGACTCCCAGTTCAGCAGCCAGGTGGACAAGGTCCTTGCGGCCAAGCCGGATGCCATCGCCCTGATCACCTTCGACCAGGCCAAGAGCATCGTTCCGCTGATGACGGGCAAGGGCATCAAGGCCAACCAGATCTTCATGGTGGACGGCAACATGTCCGACTACAGCAAGGACTTCAAGGCAGGCACCCTGAAGGGCGCCCAGGGCACCATCCCGGGCACCTTCGCCAAGGATGACTTCAAGAAGAAGCTGCTGGCCATCGATCCCGCGCTGAAGGACTACAGCTACGCAGGCGAGTCCTACGACGCCGTGAACCTGATCGCACTGGCATCCGAAGCCGCCAAGAGCACCAAGGGAACCGACATCGCCGCGCAGCTCAAGGCAGTCTCCGAGACTGGCGAGAAGTGCAACGATTTCCCCTCCTGCGTCACCCTGCTCCGCAACGGCAAGGACATCGACTACGACGGCCAGTCCGGCCCCGTAACGTTCTCCGACGCCGGTGACCCGACAGAGGCCTACATCGGCATCTACGAGTTCCAGGATGACAACACGTACAAGCCGGTCAAGGAAGAATTCGGCAAGCTGTAAGCTCGCTCTTTCCTAGCCACAGGAAACCCCCGTCCACTCCGGACGGGGGTTTCTTGCGTGCGGGGCGAGGCGGCCCGGCAAGGGCGCCCCAGCTACGCGTCACGCACAGCAGACTCTTGCCGGGCCGACGAACGCCCGACGCCGGGAATTCGAGGGCACAGAAGGACAGCCCGCCCAAACCCCGCGCTGGGTGACACCGTCGTCGTTCGGCCGGGGGAGCGTGCGGCTGCGGAGGCGCCCGGACGGTTGCTGCACGCGCTGACCACGCGCCGGGAACCCGCCGGGCGCGCAGAAGGGCCGCCACCGGCTGGTGACGGCCCATCTGCTGCTGCTGTGGAGCTGCGGGGAACTACTCGACGGTGTCGGCGAGGGTGCCCAGGTAGAGCTGGATGACCTTGGGGTCCTTCATGAGCTCCCGGCCGGTGCCGGTGTACGCGTCCTTGCCCTGGTCCAGGACATAACCGCGGTCACAGATCTGCAGGCAGCGCCTGGCGTTCTGTTCGACCATGATGACCGAGACGCCCGCGCGGTTGATCTCGTGGACCCGGAGAAAGGTCTCGTCCTGCTTGACAGGGGAGAGGCCTGCGGAGGGCTCGTCGAGAAGCAGCACGGCGGGATCCATCATGAGGGCCCGACCCATCGCAACCATCTGGCGTTCGCCGCCGGAGAGCGACCCCGCCCGCTGGGCCCGCCGCTTGGCGAGTTCCGGGAACAGGCCCGTGACGAAGTCGAAGCGCTCGGCGAAGTCCTTGGGGCGCTGGAACATGCCCATCTGGAGATTCTCTTCGATGGTCAGCGCCGCGAATACGTTGTTGTTCTGCGGCACAAAGCCGATGCCCCGGCTGACCAGCTTGTTGGCCTTGAGCCCGGTGATGTCCTGGCCGCGGACCACGACGGAACCCGAGTGGACCTTGACCAGGCCGAACATCGCCTTCAGCAGCGTGGACTTGCCGGCGCCGTTGGGGCCGATGATACCGATCAGCTCGCCCTTGCGGGCCTCGATGCTGCAGCCGTTGAGGATGTTGACGCCGGGAATGTAGCCCGCCACCAGGTCGGTGACCTTGACGACCGAATCCTCATCGTGCACGGGCTGAGCGGCGGGTGCCGCGCTGGTGGCGCTCATTCTGTGTCCTTCTCTGTGCGGTTCGGCTGCTCCGGGCTGTGCGGCTGATCGCGGCGGGTCGGCTCATCGGAGCTGCGCCTGCCGCGCGCCGGCCCGTTGCTGTCCGGGCCAGCCGGCTTGTCCGTTTCCGCAGCGACGACGTCGAGCGAGATGATGCCGGCATTTTCGGTGCCGACAATCGACTCCTCGTCGGCCACGAGTTCGGCGGCGAGTTCCTTGATGCCTTCCGAGTCCCCGAGGTCCACGTCGTGGTGGGCGCCCAGGTAGGCGTCAATCACGGCCGGGTTCTTCATGACCTCGGCAGGAGGGCCTTCGGCCACGATCTTGCCCTCGGCCATAACAACAACCCAGTCGGCGATGTGCCGGACCATGTGCATGTCGTGTTCGACGAACAATACGGTCATGCCCTCGGCCTTGAGGTTCTTGATGTGGTCCAGCAGCGACTGGGTCAGTGCGGGGTTGACGCCGGCCATCGGCTCGTCAAGCATCACGAGCTTCGGCCGCACCATAAGCGAGCGGGCCATTTCCAGGAGCTTGCGCTGGCCGCCGGACAGGGACGCCGCATAGTCGTCCTTCTTGGCATCCAGCTTGAACTTCTCCAGCAGCACATTTGCGTCGGCGGTGATCTTCTTTTCCTGGCCACCCCAGATGCCTTTGAACAGGGCCTTGGAGAGCCGTTCGCCGGACTGGTTCGAGGCGCCGAGACGCATGTTCTCCATCACCGTGAGCTTGCCCATGACCTTGGTCAGCTGGAACGTGCGGACCATGCCCATGCGGGCCACCTTGTAGGAGGAGACCCCGGCAAGGCTGTTGCCCTCGAACTGCCACTTGCCCGTGTTGGGTGTGTCGAAACCCGTGAGCAGGTTGAACAGGGTGGTCTTGCCGGCGCCGTTGGGGCCGATCAGCGCCGTGATTTTGTGCCGCGGGATCTCGAGGTACTCGACGTCGACGGCGTTGATGCCGCCGAAGCTGCGGGTGACGTTTTCCGCCACCACGATCGGGTCGCGCTTCTTGCAGCCGGGGGAAGTCTCCCCGGCGGCGATCGGACGCGTATCCGTCATGTAGTCAATGCCACTTTCTTCGCTCTGCGTGCTCATGCGAACGCCAGCTCCTTCTTATTGCCGAGGACACCCTGGGGCCTGAAGATCATCAGCAGCATCAGTGCGACGCCCACCAGGATGTACCGCAGCTGGCCGGCCTGGACAGTGTTCAGCCAGGTCACGGCACCGGATTCGATAAGGCCGTACAGGATGCCTTGGGTGAGGGACAGTACGACCCAGAAGATCATGGCGCCGATGACCGGCCCCAGCACCGTGCCCAGACCGCCGAGCAGCAGGCAGGTGTAGAGGAAGAACGTCAGCTCGGTGCCGTAGTTCGCCGGCTGCACGGCGCCGCGGGGGAGGGTGAAGATCATGCCTGCGAGGGCGCCGAGGACGCCGCCGATGACCAGGGCCTGCATCTTGTAGGCGTACACGTTCTTGCCGAGCGAGCGGACAGCGTTCTCGTCCTCGCGGATGCCCTTGAGGACACGGCCCCAGGGGCTGCGCATCAGCAGCCATACGAGGGTGCAGAACAGGGCCACGACCGCCCAGGCGACTATGCGGATGAAGAAGTCCCGGTTGTTCATTCCCATGTAGGAGCCCGGGGGGAACGGGTTCATGGCGTAGAAGTCGCCCTCGAACGCGGCGAGGCCGTTGGCCGAACCCGTGACGGCGGTCAGCTGGTTGGTCGTGACGATGTAGCGCACGATTTCCGCCGCCGCGATCGTAACGATGGCGAGGTAGTCGGCCCGCAGCCGGAGCGTGGGAATACCGAGCAGCAAGGCGAAGATGGCCGAGCAGACCACGGCGATGAGCAGGCCGACGAAGAACGGCACGCCGAACGACAGGGTGGAGATGGCGAAGCCATAGGCACCCACCGCCATGAAGCCGGCCTGGCCGAAGTTGAGCAGGCCGGAGTAGCCGAAGTGAACCGCAAGGCCGAGGGTGGCGAGGGCGTATGCCGCCGTCGTCGGGCTGAACAGTTCACCGGCAGCGCTGGAAAATATGAATCCGAAGTCCATGGCTGTCTCCTAACCCACGCGCTCGCGCCGGCCCAAGATGCCTTGGGGCCGGAACAGAAGGACAATAATCATGATGAACAGTGCTCCCACGTATTTAAGGTCTGCGGCGAGGCCGAACACGGTGGTCAGCTCCACGAAGATACCAACGATGATGGATCCGATCAGGGCACCCCATACGGTGCCGAGGCCGCCCAGGGTGACGCCGGCGAAGATGAGCAGCAGGATCTGCGATCCCATGTCGAAGGTGACGCCGGGCCGGTAGTACGCCCACAGGATTCCGCCGAGGGAGGCCAGCATGCCGCCGGTGACCCAGACAATCCGGATGACGGAGTCGACGTCGATGCCCGAGGCGGCAGCCAGCGCGGGGTTGTCGGCGACCGCGCGGGTGGCTTTGCCGAGCCGGGTCTTGAGCAGGACGATGCCGAGGATGGCGATGACGACGGCGCTGATCACGAGGGACCAGAGGTTGTTGGGGGAAATGGAGATCGGGCCGAGCTGGATTTCCGCGCTCTGGGCGAAGGGCAGCTGCTGGGTGGCGCCGCCGAAGAAGAACTGGATGACGTAGCGCACGGCCAGGGCGAGGCCGATGCTGACGATCATCATCGGTACCAGGCCGGTGCCGCGGCGCCGGAGCGGTTTCCACAGGCCGGCGTCCTGGACGTAGCCGAATAGACCGCCGCCGAGCAGCGCGAGCAGGATGGCCAGCCAGAACGGGAGGTTCATGGCGTTGAAGGCGAAGACCAGGACGGCCCCGAGGGTGACCATTTCACCGTGGGCGAAGTTGGTCAGGCCGGTGGTGCCGAAGATCAGCGAGAGCCCCACCGAGGCCAGGGCCAGCAGCAGGCCGAAGCTCAGGCCCGCTACGAGGCGGTTGATCAGGTTCTGGCCGAAGTCCTGCTGCTGGATCACGATGCCCTTGCCGAAAGCGAAGATCACCGACAGGTTGGAGGTCTGGTTGAAAGTGACCTGGCGGGGGTTTTCCTGGCCGTCGGCGAGCTTGATGCCCTCCGGGAGCGTGGATTCGTCGAGCTTAACTTCGTAGGTGCCCTGGGTGGGTACCCCGATGGTCCAGGATCCGTTGGCGCTGGATTTGGCCGTTCCGGTGAAGTCGCCGCTCTTGGCGGTGATGGTGACGTCAGCGATCGGCGCGCGGTCGTCGCCGCGCAGGAAGCCGCTGATGCTGTTCTGGAACGTTGTTGCCGACGGGGATGGTGTCGGCGAGGGGCTCGTGGCCTGGGATGCCGGCGCGACGATCAGCAGTAGCGCGGCCACGGCGGCGAAAACAGCCCCCACAGCTTTCAGCAGTCTGCCGCGCCGTCTCTGCGACAGGCCTCTCGGTGTGCTTCTCAAAATGAAACCTCCACATGGGGGTGGTGTGGGTTGCGCCATTGCAACCGCTGCGAACAGTGCGGGTGACGGGGGTGATACCTGATGCGATGCGGTGGTGAAGTAATGCTTGTGATATCCGTCACCCTGTTTGGCCCATATTACAGCCCGCTTGGGGCAATGAATGCCGTCGCGAGCAGGCAAAATGTCGCGATCGGATAACGACCGTGAAGCGCATGCTACTGGGTGGTTTACCTGTCCTAAAGTAAACTTTTGTTGTTCCGGAGTATGCCTAAACAGTCGCCAGGCCCGGTCGTGGTGCAGGACGCGTTGACGGGGCGCAGAGGTCACGGTTGGGTTGCGGCCCGGACGTCCCGGGAACTATCGCTGCCCGCCGGCTGTTGGAATTGGTAGCGTGTTGTAACAAGGCACGACCAGTTCACCACCGGACCATCACCCACCCCTTTATATGGAGGACACCCGCAATGGCACTTGGCGGAAACCCAGTCTTCAACGGAAAGAACTTCCGTGGAGCAACCCAGGCACCGCCTGCCCCGCAGGCTTACGGACAGAACGCGTACGGCCAGGCCCAGTATGGACAGACCCAGACCGGCTGGAACCCTGCCCAGCAGGGCATGAGCCAGGACCAGCTCCAGGACTTGTATAACCGGCCCGCTGCCGGACCCGCCGACACGGGCCGCATGACCTACGACGATGTCATCATGAAGACCGCGGCCTGCCTCGGCGCCGTCGTCGTCGGTGCGGCCGTCACCCTCGTGGTGGCACCGGGCCTGGCCAACCTGCTGATGATCGTCGGCGCGCTGGGCGGCTTCGCCCTCGCCCTCGTCAACACCTTTAAGAAGCAGCCCTCACCGGCCCTGATCCTCGCCTACGCGGCCCTCGAGGGGCTTTTCCTCGGCGGCCTGACGCGCATCCTCGACGGCATGTTCCCGGGCGTCGGCCTGCAGGCCGTGATCGGCACACTCTCCGTGTTCGCCGTGACCCTGCTGCTCTTCCGGAGCGGCAAGGTCCGGGCCACCCCGAAGGCCATGCGCTTCTTTATGATCGCGACGATCGGCTACGCCGTCTTCGCGCTCATCAACATGGTCATGATGTGGACCGGCGTCGTCGATTCCCCGTTCGGACTGCGCACCGAGGTGGAGATCTTCGGGATCCCGCTGGGTGTCTTCATCGGCCTGCTGGCGATCGGCCTCGCCGCTTTCTCCCTGATCATGGACTTCACCAGCATCGAAGCCGGCGTCCGCAGCGGCGCCCCGCAGCGCTTCTCCTGGACCGCGGCCTTCGGCCTCACGGTCACGCTGGTGTGGCTCTACGTGGAGATCATCCGCCTCCTGGCGATCCTGCGCGGCGACGACTAACAGCTTCAGCCCGCAGCCGGTCGCTGACGACCAAAACCAGAGGAGCCCCGCCACATTGGCGGGGCTCCTCTGGTTTTCGTCCTGCTCCGGCTATGCCAGGCGCATGGCCCCTGCCGCGGGCCGGACGCTGAAGATGTCCGGCGCCGGGTACCCGGCTCCCGCGAAGTCGTGTTCCACGGCGGCACGCACCTGCTGCTCTGCCGACGCCGGGGTGAGTGCGATTGCGGAGCCGCCGAAGCCGCCCCCGGTCATCCGCGCACCGATGGCGCCGGCAGCGCGGGCGGCTTCCACGGCGAGGTCCAGCTCGGGGCAGGAGATCTCGAAGTCGTCCCGCATGGAGGCATGGGAAGCATCGAGCAGCGGCCCGATCGCCGCCGGCCCGGCGCCGTCGAGGAGCCCGACCGTCTGCAGGACCCGGTCATTCTCAGTGACCACGTGGCGCACCCGGCGGAACGTCTCCTGATCCAGCAGGCCGCACGCCTCGTCGAGCTCGCCAATCCCGACGTCGCGCAGCGCCTTGACCCCGAGGACCTCGGCGCCCAGCTCGCAGGACGCCCGCCGGGAGGCGTAGCCGCCGCCGGCATGGGAATGCGACACCTTCGTGTCAATCACGAGCATCACCAGCCCGGCGCTTTCGGCGTCGAACGGGACCAGCCGGATGCTCTGGTCACGGCAGTCCAGGAAGAGGGCGTGCCCGGCAGCGGCGCGCAGGGACGCGGACTGGTCCATGATGCCGGTGGGCGCGCCGACGAAGTCATTTTCCGCGCGCTGGGTGGCCAGCACCATGTCCCGGGCGTCCAGGCCCGCCGCGGCGAGCTCGTTGAGCGCGGAGATGACGGCGCATTCGATGGCATGGGACGAGGACAGCCCGGCGCCGCGGGGAACATCGGAGTCCAGCAGGAGGTCCAGGCCGCGGACGGGGAGTCCGCGCTGCTGAAGCGCCCACAGGACACCCAGCGGGTACTTGGTCCACCCCCTCGCCGTGCCGCGGTTCAGGGACCCGGCATCCGCCGTCGTCAGCCCCTGGTTTCCAAACGTTGACAGCAGCCGGACCCGGGAGTCCGGACGCAGGCGTACGGCGACCCGGGCTGCCTTGTCGATCGCAAAGGGCAGCACAAAGCCCTCGTTGTAGTCCGTGTGCTCACCGATCAGGTTGACGCGGCCGGGTGCCTGCCAGATGCCGTCCGGCGCCGCGCCGAAGACGGAATCGAACCTGTCAGCCAGCTGCCCCGCGCTGAGGGAGCGTGTCATGCCGTGCCGTCGGCGGCGGTCCGGGAAGTGCGGGTCATGGATCCACGGTATACGCCGCGGCATGCGGCTGGGTACGGTGGTGACCATGAACCTGCTGCCCCCTGCTTCCCCTCACCCCGACGGCCCCGGCCCCGCCGCCGCCGCCCGGCGCTATGCCTCGGGCCGGCAGTACGAGCTGCTGCGCGGCGACGCGCTCGCCGTCGTCACGGAACTGGCCGCCGGGCTGAGGCTGTACAGCCGAGGCGGGACGCAGTTGACGGAAAGCTACGGGGACGCGGAGATTTCGCCCGGCGCGGCCGGCATCACACTGGCGCCATGGGCGAACCGGGTAGAGGACGGCGTCTGGTACCTGAACGGCAAGAAGCAACAGCTGGATATCACGGAGGTGTCCCGCAACAACGCCAGCCACGGGCTGCTGCGCAACGCCTCCTATGAGCTTGTCGACGAATCCGAATTCTCGGTCACCCTCGTAGCGGCCGTGTTCCCGCAGCACGGCTATCCCTTCCTGCTGCGTCACCGCGTGCGCTACGAACTGGCCGCGGACCTGGGCCTTGTGGTCCGGCAGGAGCTGATCAACGACTCCCAGGAGCCGGCCCCGTTCGTCCTGGGCGCGCACCCGTATCTCCGGCTGGGGGAGGTGCCCAGCGAGGAGCTGACCATCACCGTCCGTGCCGGCACGCGGCTGGTGACGGACGGGCACCTGATCCCGCGCGCGACGGAACCGGTCAGCGGCGGCTTCGACCTCCGCACCGGAAAGTCCGTGGCCGAACTGGATCTCGATTCCGCCTACACGGACCTGGAGTTCGACGCCGGCGCGGCCCGCCACACGCTGACCGCGCCGGACGGCCGGAGCGTGAGCCTCTGGCAGGACGGCAACTGCGGCTACGTCCACGTTTTTGTCACTACGCAGTTCCCGGGCCGGACCAAGGCGGTGGCGATCGAACCGATGACCGGCCCGGCCAATGCCTTCAACAGCGGCGACGGACTCCGCTGGCTGCCGCCGGGCGAGAACTTCGCCATGAGCTGGGGGATCAGCGCGTCCCTGGAACCGTGAGCGGGCACAGAGTTTCCCATCCGAGTTTCCCATCCGAGTTTCCCATCCGAGTTTCCCATCAGAGTTTCCCATCCGAGTTTCCCATCCGAGTTTCCCATCCGGGGGGTGCTGGTGAATCATGGGGCTATGACGCCAGCTGACGATCCCGCCCCGCGGGACCTCCCGTACGCCTCCCGCCCCGCCGCCAGCGTCTCCGCCGGAATCTCCGCACAGGTGCGACCTGTCACGGACCGGGAAATCGACCAGGACATCCCGTACGGCGTCCGGATCGCCGCGTCCTGGTCCTGGCGCCTTGGGCTCATCATTCTCGTGGCGGGCGCCCTCGTGTGGCTGCTCAGCAGGGTCAGCTTCCTCCTCATTCCGGTGATGGTTGCCGCGCTGCTGGCCGGGCTGCTGGCACCGGTAAAGAACTGGCTCAGGAGGAACCGCGTCCCCAACGGGCTGGCCGTGGCTATCACCGTCCTGGGCTTCATCGGCGTGATTGGCGGGGCGCTGGCCCTCGTGGGGCGGCAGCTCGTGTCCGGCTTCTCCGAGTTGTGGAGCGAGGCGCTGGCCGGAGTCCAGAAAATCCAGGTCTGGCTCGCCGACGGCCCCCTGCACCTGACGGCGGCCCAGATCGACCAGTACCTCAAGGACGCCACCGAAGCGCTGCAGAACAACAGCAGCAGCATCCTCAGCGGAGCACTGTCCTTCGGCAGCACCGCCGGGCATTTCGCGGCCGGAATGATCCTGGCGCTGTTCATCCTCGTCTTCTTCCTGCTGGAAGGAGACCGCATCTGGGCCTTCCTTGTGCGGCTGCTGCCCAGGAAGGCCCGTGCCGCGACGGACGGGGCCGGCCGGGTGGGCTGGTCCTCGATGGTGAGCTACGCCCGGATCCAGATGTTCGTTGCTTTTGTGGACGCGGTCGGGATCGGCGTGGGGGCCGCAATCATCGGCGTGCCCCTGGCGCTGCCGCTGGGCGTGCTGGTGTTCCTGGGCTCCTTCATCCCGATCATCGGCGCCCTCGTGACCGGCGCCGTCGCCGTGCTGCTGGCCCTCGTCGCCAACGGGTGGGTGAACGCCCTGATCATGCTGGGGATCGTCCTGCTGGTCCAGCAACTGGAGAGCCACATCCTGCAGCCGCTGGTGATGGGCAAGGCCGTCTCGCTGCACCCGGTGGCCGTCATCCTGGCCGTCGCCGCCGGTTCCTACCTCGCCGGCATCCCCGGAGCCCTGTTCTCCGTTCCCATCCTCGCCGTAGCAAACTCGTCGATTCGCTACATTGCCGGCAGAACGTGGGAACATGAAAGTGCGCCGGCCGCCGCGGGCCATCAGGACGTCCTTGCCCCTGCGTCCGGCGCCGACCACACCGTGAGGGACGCCCGCCTGCCGGGTGAAACCTCCGGCCGCAGCAACGATGCCAGGTCCGAAGACTGAGCCGTAGAAGGAGACTAGTTCGTGAACACCCTTGAGAGCCTGCCCGTCACGCTGGACGATGTCCTGGAGGCGCAGAAGCTGCTCGACGGGATTATTACGCGGACCCCGGTTGAATCCTCGCGTGCCCTGGGCGCCATGGTCGGCGGTGAGGTGTTCCTCAAATGCGAGAACCTGCAGCGGGCCGGCTCCTTCAAGGTCCGTGGCGCCTACGTACGGATGGCCAAGCTCAGCGCCGAGGAAAAAAGGCGCGGCGTTGTGGCGGCCTCGGCCGGCAATCATGCCCAGGGGGTGGCCGTCGCGGCCAAGAGCCTGGGCATCAAAGCCCGCATCTACATGCCGCTGGGCGTCGCCCTGCCCAAACTCGCCGCGACCCGCAGCCACGGGGCCGAGGTGGTCCTGCACGGCCACAACGTCGACGAGGCCCTCGCCGAAGCGAAGCGCTACGCCGATGAGACCGGCGCCGTCTTCGTCCACCCCTTTGACGACGTCGACGTCGTCGCAGGCCAGGGCACCGTCGGGCTGGAAATCCTCGAACAGGTCCCGTACGTCGACACCATCCTGATGGGCGTCGGCGGCGGCGGGCTCCTGGCCGGAGTCGCCGTGGCCGTGAAAGCCAGGGCCAAGGAACTGGGCCGGGAGATCCGGATCATCGGCGTCCAGGCCGAAAACGCGGCCGCCTACCCGCCGTCGCTCGCCGCCGACGCCCTCGTGCCGCTCAAGCGCGTCTCCACGATGGCCGACGGCATCGCCGTCGGCCGGCCCGGCCAGCTGCCGTTCAGCATCATCCGGGAACTCGTCGACGACGTCGTCACCGTCAGCGAGGACGCCCTGGCCCGGGCGCTCATCTTCCTGCTGGAGCGCGCCAAGATGGTCGTCGAGCCCGCCGGCGCAGTGGGCGTCGCAGCCCTGATGGAGGGCAAGATCGAGAACCCGGGCACTGTCGCCGTGGTCCTCTCCGGCGGCAACATCGACCCGATGCTGATGCTCAAGGTCATCCAGCGCGGCCTCTCCGCCGCGGGCCGGTACATGACCGTTCGCATGATGCTGGACGACCGGCCCGGCTCGCTGGCCACCATCGCCCGGATCATCGCAGAGAACGACGCCAACGTGACGGGACTGGACCACACCCGGGTGGGCGGCTCGATCAGCATGGGCGACGTGTCCATCACCGTGAACCTGGAGACCAAAGGCCACGAGCACTGCGAGCAGGTCCTCGCGGCGCTCCGGGCCGAAGGCTTCCAGCCGATCGTGGTGCACTAGGGGACCATGATGCTGGACTCCACCCGGAACGGCAGGCCACGAGCCGGCGAGACCGCGGCGGGGCGCGCCCGCACGGGACTGTTGGTGGTGGGGTCGTTCGTGCTGGTGCTTTACGTCATCGAGATCATCAACGCCCTCATGCTGCATTCGCTCAACGGCATGTTCGGCCTGCGCCCGCGCAGCCTCGACGGGGTCCTGGATATCCTGACGTTCCCGCTGCTGCACGCCAACCTGGCGCACTTGTTCTCCAACACGCTTCCGTTGATCGTCTTCGGTTTCCTGGTGCTGCTGTCCGGACCGCGGGTGTTCTTCACCACCCTGGCCCTGAGCTGGCTGGCCTCGGGGGTGGTGGTGTGGCTGATCGGCGGCTTCAACATCACCGTCGGGGCGTCCGGACTGGTGTTCGGGCTCTTTGCGTTCCTGCTGGTGCGGGGCTTCTTCAACCGCAACTGGTGGCAGATCCTGCTCTCCGTGGTGTTGTTCCTGAGCTACGGCGGGATCCTGTTCGGCGTCCTGCCCACAATGGTGGGCTTCGTGTCGTGGCAGGCGCACCTCGGCGGCGCCATCGGCGGAGTGCTCGCCGCCCTGCTCCTGAGCGCGCCCCGGGCAGGAACCCAGCTCAGCAGGCCGTAACCGGCGCCCGGGGGCTGCTGAACCGGCCGCGGAACGCAGAAAGTCCCCGCCGCGGCAGGGACTTTCTGGTGGGACCGTTGAGGCTGGCTGCGCCGAAGTCCTGTGTTAGCCGGCGTACGGCTTGGCGGAGATGATCTCCACCGTGATGACCTTGCCGTTCGGAGCGGTGTAGCTGAGCTTGTCGCCCTCCTTGTGGCCGACGATGGCCGCGCCCAGGGGGGACTTCTCGCTGAAGACATCCAGGTCCGAGTCGCCCGCGATTTCGCGTGAGCCGAGCAGGAAGGATTCCTCGTCACCGGCGATTTTGGCAACGACGATCATGCCGGGCTCGACGATGCCGTCGTCCGCCGGGGATTCGCCCACGTGGGCGTCCCGGAGCAGCGCGGTCAGCTGGCGGATGCGGGCTTCGATCTTGCCCTGCTCCTCTTTGGCCGCGTGGTAGCCGCCGTTTTCCTTGAGGTCGCCTTCCTGGCGCGCGGCTTCGATTTTCTGGACGATTTCCGCCCGGCCGGGGCCGGAGAGGTGGTCCAGCTCTGCCTTCAGGCGGTCAAAAGCTTCCTGGGTAAGCCAAGCTGCAGTTGCGCTGTTGGTGGTAGACACGGACTTCTCCTTATGGTCAAACAAGCAAAGACCCCGCCACGGTGGCCACTTTTGGGACTCAGTAACCAGCTCAGCGGGGGAAAGGTATTGATCCATTGTAGTCAATCCTGTGGATAAACCAAAGATGGCTGCGGCGTGGATCACACCGTGTTCCCGCACCCCGGCCGGCTGCGCGGCGCCGGGCTATTTGCCGGCGTCGGGGATCCAGCAACTGTCGACGATGCCGGACACGGCCTGGGACTCGGTGCGCACCGTCGCCCGGTGTGCGATGGTGCGTCCGCCGTTGGTGCCGGCGTCGGCGGCGTTGGGGGTGATGTCCACGACTTTCCAGCCGACGACGGCGAACTTGGAATCCAGCGCCTTGACGGAACATTTGGCGGCGGTGGCCGGCTCCTTGGTGACCTGAAAATCCACCTCGGCCAGGGTGGCATCCGGCGTGCTGTAGCCGATGTCCTTGAACGTAACGCTCTCCGTCGCGTTGGACGTTGAAATCCAAGCCATAAAGCCCATCCCGGCAGCAAGGGCAACGATCAGTGCGGTGCGTTTGGCTTTGCCGCTCAGCGTCCGCTTTTGACCGCCGTAACGATTGGCTAGGCTGGGAGATGCCGATGCGGGCGCGGCAGGCTGATCCTTGGAAGTCACTAGTCCAGTTTAGTGTGGATCGGGACGGGTATTCGCCGCTTCGCCGATCCGGCCCGCGGCGCCCGCCAAAAGTTCTGTACCTGTAGATGAAAGAGGAGCCGTCCCACGATGACAGCGTCCACCAGCCCGTCAGCGCCGCTTCGGCTGTTGGCTGTCCATGCTCATCCCGACGACGAATCCAGCAAGGGCGCCGCCACGATGGCCATGTACGCCGCAGCCGGCGTCGACGTCCTGGTGGCCACGTGCACGGACGGTTCGCGCGGCGACATCCAGAACCCGGCGATGGAAGGCGTGCCGCACCCCAAACGCGACATGGCCGGAGCGCGCAGGCTCGAGATGGAGCACGCCGCCGCGGTACTGGGCGTCCGCCAGCGCTGGCTGGGCTTCGTGGATTCGGGGCTGCCCGAGGGCGACCCGCTGCCGCCGCTGCCGGTCGGCTCCTTCGCGACCCTGCCGCTGGAACGGGCGGCCGCGCCGCTGGTCCGGCTGGTCCGCAGCTTCAAACCGCAGGTCATCCTGAGTTACGACGAGAACGGCGGCTACCCGCACCCGGACCACATCATGGCGCACCGGGTCGCCGTCGAGGCTTTCGAAGCCGCGGGGGATTCCGCCCGCTACCCGGGAACCGGCGAGGCCTGGGCGCCGAGCAAGCTCTACTACGACCGGGCCTTCAGCCCCGAACGGTTCCGGGCCCTGCATTTTGCGCTGGAGGAATCCGGGCTCCAGTCGCCCTACGCCGAGCGGATCGCCGCCTGGCTCGAAGCCGACGCGGAAGGCCACACCCCGCCGGCCCCGACCCACGCCACCACCACCCAGATCGAGTGCGGGGATTTCTTCGAAGCGCGCGATGACGCGCTCCGTGCACACCGCACCCAGGTGGACCCGGAGGGCTTCTTCTTCGCCGTCTCGCCTGCGATGCAGCGCCGCGTCTGGCCGTGGGAGGACTACTCGCTGATTCAGTCAAGGGTCCCCGCCGACCTGCCTGAAAAGGACTTCTTCGCCGGGCTAAGATAGACCCAACAGGCCATTTCTATGACGCGTAGAAGACGTCGTGGAAAAAGTTCCCACTCCGCAGCCAGCCCCGTCGGGCCGCCATTTAGCCCCCATAGAAGGTCCTCACCGTGCACTCCTTGCTCACCGCCCTGGCAACCACCCCGGCGCCCGCTCCCTCGCCGTCGCTCCGCGAGGGATTGTCCCAGGACCAGGTGACGCCCGGCCTGCTGGGCTTCCTCCTGACCGCCTTCATCGTGGTGCTGACGGCACTGCTCATTGTCGACATGGTCCGCCGCATCCGCCGCGTCCGCTACCGGGCCCAGGTGGAGGAGGAACGCGCGGCCGCCGCCGGGGCTTCCGTCAACGAGGGCGCTGCGCAGGCCACAGGGACCCAGGATCCGGCCGGCCAGCCCGGCACCCGTCCGGACGCCGACGGTGATGCAGGACCCGGAAACCGCTGACCGCGGCACACCCCCGCACTTCCCCGAGGCCGCCAATGCCCTGGCTGGAGAGCCCTCTGCCTACCTCCGGCAGCACGCCGGGAACCCCGTGCACTGGCGGCCCTTCGGCGACGCGGCGTTCGCTTTCGCCGCAGCCCGCGATGTGCCCGTCTTCCTCTCGGTCGGCTACGCGGCCTGCCACTGGTGCCACGTTATGGCCCGGGAATCCTTTGAAGACCCGGACACCGCGGACTTCCTGAACGCCAACTTCGTGGCCGTGAAGGTGGACCGCGAGGAGCGTCCCGACGTCGACGCCGTCTACATGGCCGCGACCCAGGCCATCAGCGGTGAAGGCGGCTGGCCGATGTCCGTCTTCCTGCTGCCCGATGGTCGGGCCTTCCACGCCGGCACCTACTACCCGCCCTGGCCGCAGCCGGGCCGGCCCTCCTTCCGCCAGGTACTGGAAGCCGTGGCCGAAGCGTGGCGGGAGCGCCGCGACGCCGTGGAACAGAACGCCGACGCCCTGGCCCGCGGCCTCGCCGCTTCGCAACCGCGCGCCGCCGTGCGGCTGGACGGTGTGCCGGAGGCGCTCGACCCGTCCCTGCCCGGGGATGCCGTGCGGGCGCTGGCCGGCGACGAAGACCCCGTATACGGAGGCTTCGGCACCGCGCCGAAGTTCCCGCCGTCGGCCGTGCTGGAATTCCTGATCCGTCACGCCGCGGTTCCCGTCCGGGCTGTTTCCCGGCAGGCCGGGCCCTCGCTGGCCGGGGAGGCAGAGACCCCAGCCATGGCCCGGGACCTGGCGGGCCGGACCCTCGCCGCGATGTCCCGCTCGGCCCTGTTCGACCAGCTCGACGGCGGCTTCGCCCGCTATTCCGTGACCCGCGACTGGTCCGTGCCACACTTCGAGAAAATGCTCTACGACAACGCCCAGCTGCTGCGCGTCTACGTCCACTGGGTCCGGCTGGGCGGCACCCCCGGGTACCCCGCCGCGGAAGCCGCCGACGTCGCCGGCCGCACCGCCGGCTGGCTCCTCGCCTCACTGGGACTGGGGCACGCCGGTTCGGGCCCCGGAGCGGTGCCCGAGGCCCTGGCCTCGTCCCTCGACGCCGATACTGTCGTGGACGGTGTCCACGCCGAGGGGGGCAGCTACCTGTGGACCCCGGCAGCCCTGGCCTCCGTGCTGGGACCCGCCGACGGCGCCGCCGTCGCCCGTCTCCTGAACGTCCACCCCCGCGGCACCGTCACCGCGGAGGGATCCCCCCTGCACCCCGGCCGGGCGTTCAGCGCCGACGAAGCGGCACTGTGGCAGCGGGTCCGGCCGGTGCTGCTCACCGGGCGCTCCCGCCGGCCCCGGCCTGCCCGGGACGACAAGGTGGTGGCCGGCTGGAACGGGCTGGCGGTCGCGGCGCTGGCCGAGGCCGGCGCCGTGCTGGGACAACCCCGGCTGGCCGCCGCGGCCGGGCGGATTGCCAACTACCTGGAACGGGTGCACTGGCGTCCCGGTGCCGATGGCCAGCCCGGCACGCTCATGCGGATCTCCCACGACGGCGCCGCCCGGGGGATCGGCGGGCTCCTGGAGGACTACGCCTTCTGCGTCGAGGGCCTGATCGCGCTTTACGCCGTCTCAGGCCGGACACGCTGGTACCGGCTGGCCGAGGACATCCTGGCTGCAGCCTGCGCACGGTTCGCCACGGACGGCACGCTCAAGGACACCGCGGTGGAGCCTGCACAAGTCGCCAATGCCCACGGCGGACGCGCGTCGCTGGAGCTCTTCGACAATGCCACGCCGAGCGGAGCCGCCGCCTTCGCGGGCGCGCTGCTGTCCTGCGCGGCACTTTCCGGCTCCTCTGAATACCGGGCCCTCGCCGGCAACATCCTTTCGCCGCTGCCGGCGCTGGCCACCCGCGCGCCACGGGCGGCGGGCTGGCTCCTCGCGACGGCGCAGGCCGCGCTCGCCGGCCCGGTGGAGGCCGCCGTCGTCGGGCCGGACACGCCGGAACGGGCGGCACTGCACCGGGAGTTGCTGCTCTCGCCCAGCCCCGGGCTGGTGATCGCCCTGCAGGAGGACGCCCTGCAGGACAACGACGCTGCCGTGCCCCTGTTGCGCGGCCGGGAGGGCGCGCCCGACGGAAGGCCTGTGGTCTATCTGTGCCGCGGGATGGTCTGCGGGCTTCCACTGGGTTCTGCCGACGAGGTGCGGGACCGGCTGGCTACACTGGCGGGATGACTCCCTCACCCCTTCGAACTTGTGGTTTTCGACTGCGACGGCGTCCTGGTCGATTCCGAGGTCATTGCCGTCCGGGTGGACCAGGCTGTGACACCGTTTCGAAGGCCGGATCTTCAGCGCGACGGATGTTGCCAACGGCAAACCCGCCCCGGACCTGCTGCTGCACGCCGGGGCGCTCGGCTGAGCCGGCCCTGACGCCGGAAAGTCCCCACCTTTGAAGTCGGCGCGCGGTGTGTCGGGCAGAAGAGCCGGGGAGTCGCGGCGTCGTCCTCTCAAAGGTGGGGAGAGTCCGCGCAGGCAGGACGTCAGCTCAGGACGGCGATGGCAATCGCGATGTAGTGCGCGGCGAAGGCGAAGACCGTAAGGGCGTGGAAGAGTTCGTGGAAACCGAAGTGTTCGTAGCTGAAGTTTGGCTTCTTCAGCGCGTAGAAGACGGCGCCGGTGATGTAGAGGGCGCCGCCGACGCAGATCAGCACGGCGGAGGCAACATTGGCGGCGAAGAAGTCCGGGAGGTAGAACAGCGCGCCGCACCCCAGGGCGATGTAGATCGGCACGTAGAGCCAGCGCGGGGCATGGGTCCACAGCAGCCGGAACAGCACGCCCAGGATGGCGCCGGTCCAGATCACCCACAGCAGGAGCTCGGCCTTGGGCCGGTCCAGGAGTGCCCAGGCCAGCGGCGTGTAGCTGCCGGCGATCACCAGCATGATGTTCGTGTGGTCCAGCCGCTTCAGCACGATCTTGACCCGCGGCGACCAGTTGCCGCGGTGGTAGATGGCACTGATGCCAAACAGCAGCACCCCGGTGAACGCATAGATGGCGCAGGCGATCTTCAGGTCCGGTGTCGGCGCCAGAATCACCAGCACCAGGCCGGCGGCCAGCGCCAGCGGAGCCGTCACGGTGTGGATCCATCCGCGCCACTTGGGTTTGATCATCAGGAGCTCGGCCAGCCGGACGGCAGCGTCGTCTATCGGGCCGGTTCCACGGTCCGGGGGATGCTCGGGCCGGGGCTCGGGGGTGTTGCTGTCCATCCCGCCATAATAAACTACGGTCCGGTAAGTTACCTGCGGGTAACAACGCCCGGGGGCCACAGCCGTCTCGTTCCTGCGCCCCGGCGGCCCCTGCGGCGGGTAGCCTAGGATGTGCACAGCAGTCGCACTTCAAGGAAGCCAGGTGAATCTCCGGATGCAAATGCCCGGGTTCCTCTATGGCTTCTACGAGCGCAAACTCCAGCGCTCGCTGGACCCGGAGCGCATCCCCCGGCATATCGGCGTCATGGTGGACGGCAACCGCCGCTGGGCCCGGCAGTTCAACGCCCCCACCAGCCAGGGCCACCAGGCCGGGGCCGACAAGATCCACGAGTTCCTTCGCTGGTCCCAGGAACTGGGCGTCAAAGTGGTCACCCTCTACATGCTCTCCACGGACAACATGAACCGCTCGAGCGAAGAACTCGACCTCCTCATGGCGATCATCGCCAACACGCTGGACCGGCTGGACGAGGACGCCGAAATCTCGGTCCATGCCATGGGCGCCCCGGAACTGCTGCCTGACTACCTCGCCGCACGGCTCAACCGGCTCACGGCCCGGACCCCGACGCGCGAGAAACTCCACGTCAATGTCGCCGTCGGCTACGGCGGACGCCGTGAAATCGTCGACGCCGTCCGCGAGCTGTTGCACGACGCCGTCGCGCGCGGTGCGGACATCGGGAAACTGGCCGACGAACTGAGCGTCGACGACATCTCACGATTCCTCTACACGCGCGGCCAGCCCGATCCGGACCTCGTGATCCGGACCTCGGGGGAGCAGCGGCTCTCCGGCTTCCTGATGTGGCAAAGCGCGTACAGCGAGTTCTATTTCTGCGAAGCCCTGTGGCCCGCCTTCCGGAAAGTGGACTTCCTCCGGGCCCTCCGCGACTACGCCGGCAGGCAGCGGCGTTACGGTTCCTGACCCGTCATGAGCTGTTCACACGATGGCAACAAGAATCGCCGACGAATTGGCACAGAAACGCCGCGCCCCGGACGTACGTTAATCCCATCAGCAGGCAAACTGCCGGCTGATCGGGGAGGCCAGTACATGGAGCGGAAGTTCGCACCGGGTGTATGGGAGGCCGCGTCCGGCCTCAAGGCCGAGCCGCCTCACCACTAACAATTCCGGGCATGCGCCCCGGGGCTGGAGTCGATGTGGCTATTTCTGAACAACTGCCCGACGTCGTGACCGACCAGGGACAGAAAGCTACCTCTCGCGCCAAGCGAGCCACCTCAAAGACCGGTGCAGCGGAGATTGACGCTGCGGCCGGTCTTGCTGTTTCCGGGGAAGGGACAGCAAGTATGGAACCGGCCCGGAGCTTCGTGATCGACACCTCGGTTCTGCTCTCGGACCCGCGGGCGCTGCTGCGCTTCGCGGAGCATGAAGTGATCCTGCCGATCGTCGTCATCACCGAACTCGAAGGCAAGCGGCACGATCCCGAGCTCGGCTATTTCGCCCGCAAGGCACTCAGGCTCCTGGACGACCTGCGGGTGGAACACGGCGGGCTCGACCGCCCCATCCCGCTCGGGCACGACGGCGGCACGCTCATGGTGGAGCTGAACCACATCTCCGCCGAGGTGCTCCCCGCCGGCTTCCGCGGCGGGGACAACGACAGCCGGATCCTCGCCGTCGCCAAGAACCTCGCCAACGAAGGGCGGGACGTCACCGTGGTGTCCAAGGACCTTCCGATGCGCGTCAAGGCCTCGGCCATGGGGCTGCAGGCCGACGAGTACCGCAACGAACTCGTCAAGGACTCGGGCTGGACCGGCGTCGCGGAAATCGACGCGAGTGAGGAGGAAGTCGCCACCCTCTACGGCCACGAGCCCGTCTTCATCCCGGAGGCGGCCGAGATGCCGACGAACACCGGCCTGGTGCTCCTCTCCCAGCGGGGCTCTGCGCTGGGCCGGGTAGGCGCCGACAAGCAGGTCCGGCTCGTGAAGGGCGACCGCGACGTGTTCGGTCTGCACGGGCGGTCGGCCGAACAGCGGCTGGCGATCGACCTGCTGATGGACCCCTCCGTGGGCATTGTGTCCCTCGGCGGCCGCGCCGGCACGGGAAAGTCCGCGCTGGCCCTGTGCGCGGGCCTCGAAGCCGTCCTGGAGCGCCAGGAACACCGAAAGGTCATCGTCTTCCGGCCGCTCTACGCGGTGGGCGGGCAGGAGCTCGGCTACCTGCCCGGCTCCGAGGCGGAGAAAATGAACCCGTGGGCGCAGGCCGTCTTCGACACGCTCGGCGCCCTGGTCAGCCAGGAGGTCGTGGAGGAAGTGATGGACCGCGGCATGCTCGAGGTGATGCCGCTGACCCACATCCGGGGCCGGTCGCTGCATGACGCGTTCGTGATCGTGGATGAGGCCCAGTCGCTCGAGAAGAACGTGCTGCTGACCGTCATGAGCCGGATCGGGCAGAACTCCAAGATCGTCCTGACCCACGACGTCGCCCAACGCGACAACCTCCGGGTCGGCCGGCACGACGGCGTGGCCGCCGTCGTCGAGACGCTCAAGGGGCACCCGCTCTTCGGCCACGTCACCCTCACCCGTTCGGAGCGCTCGCCGATCGCTGCGCTTGTTACGGAGTTGCTCGAAGGGGCGGAGATCTAGGTCGGGTTCTTCAACTCGCCTGTGCTGGGGGCCGTGGTCGGGTTCGCCGGGCCACGGCCCTTCGCCGTCGTCGGGTTCGCCGGGCCACGGCCCTTCGCCGTCGTCGGGTTCGCCGGGCCGCGGCCCTTCGCCGTGGTCGGGTTCGCCGGGCCGCGGCCCTTCGCCGTCGCTTAGCGCAGAGGTCCCTTCCCAAGGCTCGCAAGCTCGCCTCGGGGCCCTCGGGACGCTGCTTACGTCGCATGGGGCCCGCTGCGGTCGCTGGGCGACCTCCGCTTCGCTTTGGTCGGCGATGCGCTCCTTTGCGAAGAACCGTGACCCGGCTTGGGTGCCTCTGCAATCCTCTCGAAGGCGGCATGCGATCCGTCGCCTTTGTTCCTAGATCCCCAGGTACTTCGCCGTGGGTTCGTGGCCTTGCACTTGCAGGTGCCAGTCGGGGCGGTTGAACGTGGCGGGGGTGAGGCGGACTTTTTGGGCTTCCTGGCGCCGGCCGCCCCAGGTGACGCGGGTGACGCCGTTGAGTTCGTAGCCCAGGGAACGGGAGACGCCGAGGGACTGCTGGTTCCAGGCGGCCGCCTCGGATTCCGCGACCTCCGCGCCGAGCCAGTCGAAGGCATAGAGGGCGACGGCGGCGCGCATCTCCTTGCCGAGTCCGCGGCCGTGCACGCTTTGTTTGAGCCAGGATCCGGTGCTCACCGTTTTCAGGGTGGCGAAGTCCCTGGCCTCGATGTCCTGGCAGCCGATGAAGTCGTCCTCGTGCCAGATGCCCAGCAGCAGGGTCCATTCCTGCGGCGACATGTTCCCGCGGCAGCGCCAGTACCACTGCGCCATATTCGGACCGAGCTCCTCCGGCGGGGCCTCGGCCCAGGGCCGGCTGAACGGGCTGCGGCCCGGCTCGTGGATGCCGCTCAGGGCCGCCTGCACCGCCACGGGGATCTCCTCGTCGCGGATGGGCCGCAGCGCCAGGCGTGGTGTGGTCAGGGTGAGGCCGAAGGGCGGCCAGCAGCGGGCGAGTTCAGTCATCCGGGAAGCCTAGCCGCGCAGCCGGGGCCCAGCCAGTCACACGCGCTTTTCAGCCCGCCGGGAGTTCCCAGCTGATGTGCCGGCGGACATCCGTGAGGTTCATGGACTCGGCGAGGAACAAGTCATCCAGCATGTACTCATCTACGGCCAGGATCCGGATCCAGTGCCCATACCCGTCCGGTCCGTCCCCTTCCTGCCCGCCCTCCAGCCAGCGGCTCGCGACGCAAACGCCCGTGCCGGCGTCGATCCTCACCAGCGTGCGGCCCGGCCGGCACAGCGGCGACCCGGGGTCGCTGGGACGGTAGCCGGGGTTCGGGGTCACGGTGGCTTCCAGCGCGGGTCGGCCTTCGTGCAGCACTTCGGTGATGGTGCCCAGTTCCACAGCATTTGAATTGGGGAATTCGAGCGGCACGGGGGCGTTGCCGGCCAGTTCCACCGGGTCCAGCGCGGCGGCGAACCGGCCGTTGCCGAAGCCGGGCTCGCCGTAGGCGGCTTCGGGGCGGCGCCGGACCAGGCCGCGGTCGTCGTAGACCGGGGTGACGAGGTGGGGCGGCAGTAACCAGGTCTTCCTGGTGGAGCGGACGTAGAACACGTCACGGGAATCATTGATGCCGGTGGTGCTTTGCAGGACCAGGCCGTCGGCCGTCTCCAGCCGCAGGGCCCCGGGGCGGCGAAGCCAGGCACGGACCAGGTCCGGGGGCGGTGCCGTTTCAGGGGCACCGGAACCGGCGGCGAGGGGCCGGTCAAGGTACTCGAAGCGCAGGGAGTGCCATTTCCACGGCGAGGAGCGGCACAGGTTCCGGAAAGCGGCCGCCTGTTCCGCGGGGTCCCCGGGCGTGCGCGGCCCGCGCGCGTTTGCGTTGTCCCATGCGGCCATATCCACAGTTTACGCGCGGGCCCCGCCACGCCAGCCGGAAATTCCAGTAGCATCCGAGAGTGATCCAACGACTCGGTGGACTGGGCGAAGTGACCCCGCTGGCCTTCTGGCTGGTGCTTCTGGCGTGCACCTACCTTGCGGTCACCGCCGTCCGCCTCACGGTCATCGACGTCAGGCGCCATCTGCTGCCGGACCGGATCGTCTTTCCGGCCTATGCCGTCGCCGGGGTGCTGCTGCTGGGTGCAGTGGCGGTCCACGCGGCGTCGGGAGCCCCGGCCGCGGCTGCCGTGCCCGACGGCGGGGCCGGGCTCTTCGGGGTGCCCGGACTGCGCGTGCTGGCCGGGGGAGCGGCGTTGTGGCTTTTCTACTTCCTGCTGCGGGCCGTGTACCCGCCGGGGATGGGTTTTGGCGACGTCAAGCTGGCAGGCGTGCTCGGAATGTATCTGGGCTTCCTCGGCTGGCCGCACGTGTTTGCCGGGACCTTCGCCGCGTTCCTTTTCGGCGGGCTGTGGAGCCTGGGCCTGCTGGTTTCGCGGCGCGGCAACCTGAAATCGAGCATCCCCTTCGGGCCGTTCATGCTGGCCGGCGCCGCCGCGGCCATGCTCCTTCTCCCGGCGGCCTGAGGCGGAGACCCCCGTGCCCGTTGGCTAGGCTGGCGGGATGGCTACCCCCGATTTCATTCTCAAGCTCCGCGCCAAGGTTGGTCACGAGACCCTCTGGATTCCCGGCGCCCGGGCCGTCGTGTTCGACGACGCCGGCCGGGTCCTGCTCGGCCAGCGGGCCGACAACGGCCGCTGGGGGCTGATCACCGGGATTCTGGAGCCCGGCGAAGAGCCGGCGGCGGGCCTGCTGCGGGAGGTCCTGGAGGAGACCGGCGTCGTGGCCTTCGCCGAACGGCTCGTCTCGGTGGACACGGTCGGGCCCACCACCTATCCGAACGGCGACGTCTGCCACTTCCTGACGCTCGTGTTCCGGTGCCGTTATGTCTCCGGGGAGGCGCGGGTCAACGACGACGAATCCCTCGCCGTGGGCTGGTTCCGGCCGGAGGAGTTCCCCGAGCTGATGCCCGGGCACCTTGAGAGCATTGAGCGTGCGGGGCAGGCCGACGGGGCTGCCCACTTCCGGCGCTAGCGGTGCAGGCTGTGGAGTTCGTCGTCTGCCGGCGCCGCTGGGACCGGCTCCGGAGGCGAGGTGACTCCGGCGTGGCGTTCGGCTTCAAGGCGTTCGGCCTCCTCGCCGCCCACGGCCTCGCCGCGGGCCACCATGCCGGCGGTGTCCGAGAGCGGGATCTGCTTCAGGGTCAGCGCGAGCACCAGGGCGATCCCGAGGAACGGCAGCAGGTACCAGAACACGGGGGCCAGTGAATCGGCGTAGGCGTTGACGATCGCGTCCTTGAGCTGGGCCGGGAGCTGGCTGAGGGCCTGCGGGTCCAGGGTGCGGGTGGACTGCGACGCCTGCTCCGCTGTGGCGCCCGCTCCGGTGAACGCCCGGGACAGGGACTCGGAGAGCCGGGCGGTGAAGATGGAACCAAAGACCGCGACGCCGAGCGAGGCGCCCACTTCACGGAAGTAGTTGTTGGTGCTCGTGGCCGTGCCGATCTGTTCGGCGGGAACGGAGTTCTGCACCACCAGCACGATCACTTGCATGATGGAGCCGAGTCCGGCCCCGAAGATGAACAGCTGGACGCAAATGATCCAGATGGGGGTCGCGGCGGTGAGCGTGGTCAGCCACAGCATCGCGGCAATGGTGAGGACGGCCCCGAGGATCGGGAACATCTTGTACTTGCCGGTCTTGGAGATGCGGATGCCCGAGAAGATGGCCATGCCCATCAGCCCCACCATCATGGGCAGCATCAGCAGGCCGGATTCCGCCGCGGAGGTCCCGGAGGACATCTGCAGGAACGTGGGGACAAAGGCGATGGCGGCAAACATGCCCAGGCCAAGGGTGAAGCCGATCGCCGTGGAGTTGACGAAGATCCGGTTCCTGAACAGGCTCAGCGGGATGATGGGGTCCTCGGCCCTGCGCTCCACGAGGACGAAGGCGACGGCGGCAAGCACCATCCCGGCGCCGAAGGCCCATGTCAGCGGGGAATCCCAGCCTTCATCCTTCTTGCCGCCGAAGTCAGTGAAGAAGATCAGGCAGGTGGTGGCCGCGGACAGCAGGAGCACACCCAGGATGTCGATCCGCTTTTCGGCCTTCTTGTTGGGCAGGGTCAGCGTGAACCAGGCGATGGTGAACGCCGCGATGCCGATCGGGATGTTGATGTAGAAGGCCCACTCCCACGTCAGGTGGTCCACGAAGTAGCCGCCCAGGAGCGGGCCGGCGACGGCGGACAGGCCGAAGATGGCGCCCAGCGGGCCCATGTACTTGCCGCGGTCCTTGGCCGGGACGATGTCTGCGATGATGGCCTGCGCGAGGATCATGAGCCCGCCGCCGCCCAGGCCCTGGACGGCGCGGAAGATGACGAAGCCCCAGAAGTCCGTGGCGAAGGCGCAGCCGATCGAGGCCAGCGTGAACAGGGCGATGGCAACCAGGAACAGGTTCCGGCGGCCCAGGATGTCGCCGAACTTGCCGTAGATCGGCATCACGATGGTGGTGGCCAGCAGGTAGGCGGTGGTGATCCACGCCTGGTGTTCCACGCCCCCGAGCTTGCCGACGATGGTGGGCATGGCGGTGGAGACAATCGTCTGGTCCAGGCTGGAGAGCAGCATGCCAGCGATCAGGGCGGAGAAAATGATCCAGATGCGTTTCTGGGTCAGCAGCAGCGGCTCGGCCGCCGGTGTGATGCTGGCGGTGGAACTCATTGGGGTCCTTCGGTGGAGGCGGACGGGGCGATGTCCAGGGGCTGGCAAAAAAGTGAGCGGGCGGCTGCGACGTTTTCGAGCAGCATGTCCTTGTAGGGGCGGGTGTTGTCCGCGGAGAAGTAGTCGGCGCTCGTCTTCCGGGCGATGTTGCCCAGGAGAAGGACGGCCATGCGGACCACCGGGTGGTCCGGCGGGACGTTTTCCCGGGCCGCGAGCATTCGGGCGAATTCGGCTTCGCGCTGTTCCGAGGCGCCGATGATCCGCAACATCAGCTGGGGTTCCTTTTGGATGACGCCGATCAGCTGGCGGGTTTCTTCCTCGCTGGCGGTCATCTGTTCGGACAGGTCAAGAGAGAGCTGCACGAGGTCCGACAGCAGGGTGGGGGAGATCGCGCCGGCCGGAGAGCCGGCCCCGCCCGCCACGAAGCGACTGACGACGGCGGCCGGGAAGTCGTCGTCGACGTGTCCGATGATGGCGTCTTCCTTGGTGGGGAAGTAGTTAAAAAACGTCCGGCGGGAGATTCCCGTCCGTTCGCAGACCTCCTCCACCGTGTAGCCGTTCAGGCCATGCGCTGCCGTCAGGGAACGTGCGACGGCGGTGATCGCCGCCCGCGTCGCGGCGCGCTTGCGCTCGCGGAGTCCGCCCTCAATAATTGCACTTTCATTCACATAGTAAAGATTTGCACTTTGTTTTGGTAAGTGCAACATTATCGGCCGGAACATCGGCGCCACGAACGACGCCGGCCGGCACCTTTCACGCAAAGGTGCCGGCCGGCGTCGGACGTTCTGGCGGGAGAGCGGGCGTCCCGCCCGCGGGGCCCTAGGCCTTGTGCGGCGGACGGGTCATGGACATAACGTCCAGGGCGGTGTCCAGCTGCTCCTCGGTCAGTTCGCCGCGCTCCAGGAAGCCCATCGCCACCACAGTTTCGCGGATGGTCAGGCCCTCGGCCACGGACTTCTTCGCGATCTTCGCGGCGTTCTCGTAACCGATGAACTTGTTCAGCGGCGTGACGATCGACGGCGAAGCCTCGGCCAGGAAGCGGGCGCGCTCGACGTTGGCGGTGATGCCGTCGATCATCTTGTCCGCCATGACGCGGCTGGTGTTGGCCAGCAGGCGCACGGACTCGAGCAGGTTGGCGGCCATCACGGGGATGCCGACGTTGAGCTCGAAGGCCCCGTTGGTGCCGGACCAGGCGATGGCGGTGTCGTTGCCGATGACCTGGGCGCAGACCATGATGGAGGCCTCGCAGATCACCGGGTTGACCTTGCCGGGCATGATCGAGGAGCCCGGCTGCAGGTCCGGGATCGAGATTTCGCCGAGGCCGGTGTTGGGGCCGGAGCCCATCCAGCGAAGGTCGTTGTTGATCTTCATGAAGGAGATCGCGATGTTGCGCAGCTGGCTGGACGCCTCGATCAGGCCGTCACGGTTGGCCTGCGCCTCGAAGTGGTCGCGGGCCTCGGTCAGCGGCAGCCCGGTGTCGGCGGAGAGCAGTTCGATGACGCGCTCCGGGAAGCCGGCGGGGGTGTTGATTCCGGTGCCGACGGCGGTGCCGCCAAGCGGAACCTCAGCGACGCGGGGGAGGGAGGCATTGATGCGCTCGACGCCGTAGCGGACCTGCGCGGCGTAGCCGCCGAACTCCTGGCCCAGCGTCACCGGCGTGGCGTCCATGAGGTGGGTGCGGCCGGACTTCACGACGTCCTTGAACTCGACGGCCTTGCGCTCCAGGGACTCCGCGAGGTAGCCCAGTGCCGGGATCAGGTCGTTGATCAGTGCGGACGTGGCAGCCACGTGGACCGAGGTGGGGAAGACGTCGTTGGAGGACTGTGAGGCGTTGACGTGGTCGTTGGGGTGGACCACCTTGTCGCTGCCGGCGGCCTTGAGCGCGCGGGTGGCCAGTTCGGCAAGCACCTCGTTGGTGTTCATGTTGGAGGAAGTGCCCGAGCCGGTCTGGAACACGTCGATCGGGAAGTCGCCGTCGTACTTTCCGGTGGCGACCTCATCGGCAGCGTCCGCGATCGCCTGGGCGAGCTCGCCGTCGAGCACCCCGAGTTCGGCGTTGGCCTGCGCTGCGGCCTTCTTGACGCGGGCGAGGGCTTCGATGTGGGCGCGCTCGAGGGTCTTGCCGGAGATCGGGAAGTTTTCGACGGCACGCTGTGTCTGGGCACGGTACAGGGCGTTCACGGGCACGCGGACTTCGCCCATCGTGTCGTGTTCAATGCGGAACTCTTCGGTGTTCAACTCTTCTGTGGAAGTCATGGGGCTAGCTTATTGGGCGGAGGCGTTCCATCGAAAACCGTGAAGTGCTTGCTACCCGGAGGCGGCAGGAGTGCTGCGGCGGGAACTCAGAGCTCGCCGATTCCGGAAACGAGGTCGGCCCTGCCATCGGACAGGCTGTAGGCAAGGCCGATTACCGCGGCCCGGCCGCCTTCAACTGCCTCGGAAATGACCCGCGAGCTGTCCACGAGCCGCTGCGACGTCTGTTTGACGTTCTCGACCACCATGTCGTTGATGTCGTTCTGGTTGTTGCGCAGCGAGGTCAGCACCGACGGGGTGATGCGCTCGACGAGGCTGCGCATGAAGCCCACGGGCATCAGCCCGGTCTCCATGGCGTTCTTGGTGGCCGTGACCGCGCCGCAGCTGTCATGCCCGAGGACGACGATCAGCGGCACCGACAGGACGCTGACGCTGTATTCGAGCGAGCCGAGGACGGCGTCGTCGATCACATGGCCTGCGGTGCGGACCACGAATGCATCGCCAAGGCCGAGGTCGAAGATGATTTCAGCGGCCAGCCGGGAATCCGAGCAGCCGAAGATTACCGCAAAGGGGTGCTGGTTCTCCACGAGGGAGGAACGCCGGGACGCGTCCTGGTTCGGATGGGACGAAGTTCCGGAAACAAAGCGCTCGTTGCCTTCGCGGAGGCGGCGCCAGGCAAGGGCGGGGGTGAGATAGGTGGCCACGGCCTTACCTTACGGCGAAGGGACGGTGGACGGCGAAACTGTGGCTTCCGCGGTGCCCCCTGGTGACGCGCCGCCGGCCGCACCGGGCGTGCCCTCAAGGGACTTCACCACAGCGGCTGCGAGCAGCGTGAATTCGTCCAGCTGCGCGGATCCGGTCAGGACAACGGTGGTGCCGCCGGCGTCGGCAAGCACCATGCTCTTCTCGCCCTTGCCCGTGTCACGGAGTTCCCAGTCGCGTCCTCCGGCGCTGCGGGTGCCGGTCACGGGCGCGCTCTTCACCTGCTGCAGGAGCCACGTGGGATTGGACTGCCGGGCCTGCACCAGGGCGATGAAGGACTCCTTGGGGGTGAGGTAGCCCACCTCCCACGTCGGGACGCCGCTGCCCGCGCCGGATTCCCAGCGGGCGTAATTTGCGCGGAATGTGTCGCCGGTTTCCGGGGCCGCGGGTGTGAATCCCGCCACACCCGCCGCGTTGCGCGCCACGGCGCTGACGTCGATGTTGGGCCGGTAGCCGTCGGTCTTGGGCGACGGGTTCATCAGGACGATCGGCAGGAAGGCCGCGATGCTCACGACCAGCGCAATGATCATGCCGATTACCGAGGCGTTCGCGCGCTTCGCCGCTCCCGCGGTCAGGACGGGCTTGACGGGCGGCTGGCCATCCGCGCCATGCGCTTCCGGGCCGGCGGTGCCCGCAGGGGAAGCGGGGGCTGAGGGGGGCGTTTCCTGCAATTCACTCACCCCTCTATAGTCGCCCATTCCCGGCCGATCTCACATTCGGCAGTGCCGGGCGGCCCGACAGGCGGGCGTTCACGGATTGGTCATTCCAAGACGCGGCTTTCCGCCGCGACTATGATCAGTAACAGACGAGATCACAAACAAACGAATCACCGCGACGGATCGATCCTGTCCGTACGGCTTCAGTGATCGCCACTCGAAGAAGAGGTTCACGTGACACCAGCGCCAATGACACAGAAGTACTCCACCCTCTCCCCGTCTCTTGCCGTCGGCATCGACGAGCCGGACCGCAACCTTGCTCTGGAACTGGTCCGCGTCACCGAAGCGGCCGCCATCGCCGGCGGCCACTGGGTGGGGTTCGGGGACAAGAACAAGGCCGACGGCGCCGCCGTTGACGCCATGCGCTCCTTCCTCCAGACCGTCCACTTCAATGGTGTGGTGGTGATTGGCGAGGGCGAGAAGGACGAAGCCCCGATGCTCTTCAACGGCGAAAACGTCGGTGACGGCACCGGCCCCGAGTGCGACGTCGCCGTCGACCCCATTGACGGAACCCGCCTGGCCGCCCTCGGCATCAACAACGCCCTCGCCGTCCTGGCCGTCGCCGAGCGGGGCTCCATGTTCGACCCCTCCGCGGTGTTCTACATGGAGAAGCTCGTGACCGGCCCGGAAGCCGCCGACATGGTGGACCTGCGCCTGCCCGTCAAACAGAACCTGCACCTGATCGCCAAGGCCAAGGGTGTCAAGGTCAACCAGCTCAACGTCATGATCCTGGACCGGGACCGGCACCGTGGGCTCGTGGAGGAGATCCGCGAGGCCGGTGCCCGAACCAAGTTCATCATGGACGGCGACGTCGCCGGCGCCATCGCTGCCGCACGCGCTGGGACGGGTGTCGATGCCCTGATGGGTATCGGCGGAACGCCGGAAGGCATCGTATCGGCTTGCGCCATCAAGTCCCTCGGCGGCGTCATCCAGGGCCGGCTGTGGCCCACGAGCGATGACGAGAAGCAGAAGGCGATCGACGCCGGCCACGACCTCGACCGGGTGCTGTCGACCAACGACCTCGTCTCCAGCGACAACTGCTACTTCGCGGCCACGGGTATAACCGACGGTGACCTGCTCAAGGGTGTGCGTTACTCCAAGGACAAGGTCCTCACCCAGTCCATCGTGATGCGCTCCAAGTCCGGGACCATACGCTTTGTTGATGGCGAGCACCAGGCCAGCAAGTGGGAAGGCTACGCGCGCAAGAGCTAACGCCTGCCGCACCAGCCAGAACACCCGGATCCCGGGGCGCGTTTCGCGCCCCGGGATCCGGCGTTTCCGGAGAGCCGCTTTCCGGGCCGCGGGGCGGCCGTTCCGGACGGCCCGGCTGCCGGGCGGCGGGGCGGCATTAGGTAGGGTGGAACCATGACATGGCTCGTAACAGGTGGCGCAGGATATATCGGTTCACACGTGGTCTCCGCATTGCGCGGGGCCGGGATCCAGGCGGTGGTGATTGACTCGCTCTCCAGCGGGCACCGCGAGTTCGTCCCGGAGGACGTGCCCTTCGTGCACGGCACCATCCTCGACTCCGAGCTCGTGGCCCGCACCATGCTGGACCACGGCGTGACCGGCGTCATCCACCTCGCGGGCTTCAAGTACGCCGGCGTCTCCGTGCAGGAGCCGCTGCTGACATATGAGCAGAACGTCACCGGCACGGCGGAACTGCTGAAGGCGATGGAGCTCGCCGAGGTGGACAAGCTGGTCTTCTCATCCTCGGCCGCAACCTACGGAACCCCCACCGGGGACATCGTCACGGAAGAGACCCCGACGCAGCCGGAATCCCCTTACGGGGAAAGCAAACTGATCGGCGAATGGCTGATCCGTGACCAGGGGACGGCACGGGGGCTGAAGCACACCTCGCTGCGCTACTTCAACGTCGTCGGCTCGGGCTCGCCCGAGCTCTACGACACAAGCCCGCACAATCTCTTTCCGATCGTGCTCCGCGCATTGACCGCAGGCAAGACGCCCCGCATCAACGGCACCGACTACAACACCGCAGACGGCACCTGCGTGAGGGACTACGTCCATGTGGCCGACCTGGCGACCTCGCACGTGGCGGCAGCCCAGGCCCTTGCCGCCGGAAAGCTGCTGGAACGCGTCTACAACCTCGGATCCGGCGACGGCCTCTCCGTACGGCAGATCATGACGGCCATGGCCAAGGTCACCGGCATCGATTTCGAGCCCGAGATCGGACCCCGCAGAGCCGGTGACCCGGACCGGATCGTGGCCGACGGCACCCTTGCCGCCCGCGACCTGGACTGGAAGATGCGGCACTCCGTCGAGGACATGGTCGCCAGCGCCTACGAGGCGCAGAAGAAAGCTGCCTCCGCGGCCCTCTAGGGGCTCCGCCCCCGCGCCCCAGGCCCACCCGGGGGACATGTCCAGTGGCCGGGCCCCAGGCCCACCCGGGGGACATGTCCAGTGGCCGGGCCCAGGAATGGACATAGTGGGTTTATGTCCAACCGCCACGGCTGACGCGGGGCATGTCCAGCGGTCAGACCCAGGTTGATGCTGCACGGGCGGGACATGCTCAGTGCTGAGGCCCAGGTTAGTGCTGCTGCCCGGGGGACATGCCCAGTGGCCGGGCCCAAAAATGGATTTAGTGGGCCTATGCTCACCTGCCAAGGCTGACGCGGGACATGTCCGGTGGGCGGGCCGGATGCGTGCTGCTACGGGACATGCCCAGTGCGGCCGCCCAGGTTCATGCTGCCATAGGCGGACATGCTCAGTGCCGAGGCCCAGATTAGTGCTGCTGCCCGGGGGACATGCCCAGTGGCCGGGCCCAGGAACGGACAGAGTGGGCTTATGTCCACCCGCCAGGGCTGACGCGGGGCATGTCCAGTGGGGGGAGGGTAGGCCCAGCCGGGGAGGGTGGGCCCAGCCGGGGCTGCGGGCTAGCGGCGGAGCGCCGCGGGGAGCTTGCGCGCCGAGGTGATGCCCCTGCGCGCAGTCTGAGCGCACTTCCGGGCCAGCTGGTAGGCGCCGTAGCGCAAGGTCCGCACCGGGAGATCCCAGGTTCCGGGGTACGCGACTTCGCGGCCGCCGAAGGACTTCTTGAAGGCCGTGAAACCCGCCCACTTGTGGTCCGGCTGGTCCGCAGGTGCCACCCCCCAGAGATCCACATGCTTCAGGCCCCGGTCCTTGGCATCTGCCATCAGCGTGACCAGCAGCGGAATCCCGGCGCTGAGCTTCCGGTGCGCGTCATCGAGCGCGGCGTGGGCATAGGTCCGTGTGTCCGCGGAGTCGTAGGCCAGGGCAGCCGCGATCGGCTCGCCCTCGAGTTCGGCAATGAAGAGCGTGGCAGCCCCGGCCGGCATCAGTGAGCGGGCCACCTGGGTGAGGTAGTCGTCGCTCTGCGGCTTGAAACCATTGCGTGCCGCCGTCAGATGCAGGAACCCCAGCAGGATGGAGATCGCCTCCGGGTCCTGGCTGGAGCGGAACGTCACGCCCTTCTTGTGGATGTTCCGGTACACGTTTCGGTTCGCCGGTTTCATATCCGCGAGGACGTCCTTGAAGTCCCGTTCCAGGTCCACGATCCAGCTCAGGTCCGGCTGCTGGTTGGCCGGGGCGCGCCGGAGGCCGCGCGTGCGCAGGACAGCGTCGGCGTCGTCGGCTGTGAAGCCGGCATCGACCGGTTCAATCCGGACGAACACGGCCCCGCAACTGCGGGCCAGGTCCGTCAGCGCCGCCAGGGCGGCGTCGAACGCGGCAAGGGATGCGGCGACCGGGCCATAGGGTGCGTAGAGGAGTTTCCCGGCCGGGTTGCTTTCCTCGATGGCCAGGAAACTCCAGCCGGGTCCGGAGCGCTGGTGCACGGTCCGGCCGAGGCTGCGCTGGAAATCGGCCCAGGCGGGGCTTTGCAGGAAGTGGTCCACGGGCTCAGGCTTCCAAGGCGGTGGTGACGGCAAAGGCCAGGGCGGTCCCGGTGGCGCCGGACGCGGCGTGCGCATTGACCGGGGCCTCGGCCGCGGGCAGGAACGCGCTTGAGCCGCGCTCCAGCCGCAGCTCGCCCTTGGGGGAGTCAAGGAGCACGGATCCGGAGACCACGATGATGACTGCGGCTCCTGACTGCGCCAGCGGGACGGGTTCCGCGCCGGGCTCCAGCACGAT
Source organism: Pseudarthrobacter kochi (assembly GCF_055412805.1). Taxonomy (NCBI): domain Bacteria; kingdom Bacillati; phylum Actinomycetota; class Actinomycetes; order Micrococcales; family Micrococcaceae; genus Pseudarthrobacter; species Pseudarthrobacter kochi. The sequence continues at coordinate 80,007 of NZ_JBVAYV010000002.1, read as the reverse complement.
GCGCTGCAGCTGGAACTCGCGGAACGGCGGCCGGAAGACCTCCTGTCCCAGCATGGTGGTCTCGGGGCTCAGCATCGGCACGCCGGCGGATTCAAAGGAGATGGTCCGGAGGAGCTCGGGGACATCGACGAATTTCGGGGTCAGTCCGCCGCGCAGCACGTTGTCCGAGGAGGCCATGACTTCGATGCCGAGGCCGTGCAGGTAGGCGTGGACGTTGCCGGCCGGCAAATAGACAGCCTCGCCCGGTGCCAGCGAGATCCGGTTGAGCAGCAGCGAAATCAGCACGCCGGGATCTCCCGGGTACTGCGCGTTGAGGGTGACGACGGTGGACAGCTCCGCCTGGTAAGGGGCGGTCGGGGCGCCGGAGATGAGGGCTGACTCAATCGCGGCCGTCGCCTCAGCCACCTCCCCGCCACCGGCGATCAGCCGCTCGAAGGCCGAACGCAGGGCCGTGCGTTCGTCCGGCTGTGCCAAATCCTGCAGCAGCAACGGAACAAGCGGCGGGAGTTCGAGGCCGGCCAGCTCAAAATCCGCCACGAGCCGCTCGAAGACGGCACGGGCGTCCGCCGCCGGTTTGAAGCCGCACAGCGCCTCGAACGGTGTCAGCGCGAGGATCATCTCCGGCTTGTGGTTGTCGTCCTTGTAATTGCGTTCCGCAGCGGCGCGGTCGACGCCGGCGGCCTCCTCGCGGGCGAACCCCGCGCGGGCCTGCTCGAGCGTCGGGTGTACCTGGAGGGACAGGGGGCTGTCGGCAGCCAGGACCTTGAGCAGGAACGGCAGCCGGGGGCCGAACTCGGCCACACTGTCACTGCCCAGGTGGTGCTCCGGATCCTCCGCGATCAGCGCGTCCAGGGCCAGGCGTCCGCCGTCGTCCGCCACCGCAGCGTGGGCGCCAGCCGACCCGGCACCGGCCGGGCTGAGCGCCACGGACGGGGAGTCCGGGTGCGCGCCGATCCACAGCTCCGCTTCCGGGCCGCCGGATGCTGCCCTGCCGAGGAGCCCGGCAATGGCTGTTGCGGAGCCCCAGGCATAGGGCCGGAGGACATTTTCGAGTTCGTACACTGCCGGGGTGTCCCTGTCTGTTGTGGAATCCTGTTTACGGAAAAACTGCTAGAGCGGCGCGCACTGGCCGTTCGTGGCGACCAGGTTGCGGATCGACTGTTCGTCGCCGTCGAGCTTGAGCTGGTTCAGCATCTCTTCGGTGATCGGCTCGCCGTCCGGAGTGGTGGTTACCGGAGTGAAGTCCGACGACGGCGCGGGCTGGGTGCCGGGCTGGGCGAGCGGCACGCCGCCGGCCGCCGAGAGCGGTCCGGGCGCCGCGTCCTGCCGGCGGATGCCGTCGTCGGCGGGGCCCGCCGCGGGAGCGGGTCCGAGGAGGGCGTCGACCTTCTGGTGGATCTGGTCGAAGTCCGGGACCGTCGAGAAGGAGGCGTCGAAGTCGGGCGGTCCGATGGTCAGCCGTTTCGATTCCTGGCCCTTGGCCTTCATGGCCAGGTCCACAAAACTGCCGAGCTGGCTGGCGGAGACGTTGGAATCGACCACCTTGGTGCCGGCCTTGGCGATGTCCTCGAACTTGGCCAGGAGGGTTGCCGGGTCCAGCTGCTTGAGCATGGCCTGCTGGACGCACTGCTGGCGTGCGATACGTGCGTAGTCGTCCACGAATTCGCGCGAACGGCCGTACCAGAGGGCATGGTAGCCGTCCAGGGTGTTCTCGCCGGCCGGGATCCAGCCCAGCGGCATCCCGTGGATTCCGTTGGCTTCGTCCACGGTCTCGCCGCTGATCGGGACCCAGCCGCCGGCCTTGATCCGGATGCCGCCCATGGCGTCAATGAGCTTGGCGAAGCCGTCCATGTCCACCAGGACGTAGGCCTGGACCTTGATGCCCAGGGATCCCGACACGGCCTCCAGCGTGGCCTGCGCGCCGGGGTCCTCCACCCCGGGGTACAGGTCCTTGTGCTCGTTGGTGACCTCGGTGTTGATGGCGTTAATGAGGCATTCATTGCCGCAGTCGTAGCCGTCAGGATAAATCGTGCGCATCGGGGAGTCTTCGCTGAACTGCGCATTCTGGAGGTTGCGGGGCACTGAGATGATGGCGGTCTGGCCGGTCTTGGCATCCACGCTGATAACCGAGAGGCTGTCCGGCCGGCGGCCGGTGCGGTCCGCCCCGGCGTCCCCGCCCATCATCAGGAAGTTGTACCGGCCCTCCGAAGGCTGCATGGTGGGTCCGGCGGAGAAGATGTTGCCGATGGCGTCGCGGCTGACGTTGAGCAGGTAGGCGGCGTAGCCGAGCGAACCGCTGCTGAGGACCATCGCGAGCACCAAGGCAACGACGACGGCGGGGCGAACGCCGGGTGCCAGCAGCACGGGGCGGATCAGACGCAGGGTGTTGAGGAAGAGGGCCGCCCAGCCGATGGCCAGCGCCACGAGCCCGATGATCAGCAGCAGCGACGTAACGGGGCTGGTGAACAGGTTGATCAGCGTCGACCGTGAAACCAGGAGGAGCACCACCGCGAGGATGGCCAGCACCCAGACCGTGAGGGTGACGCGCAGCGCCATCCGCCCCAGCCGCCGGTTGCCGGCGACAATCTGGGCGCTGCCGGGCACCAACAGCGTCATCAGGACCAGCAGGAAGGCACGTTTGGCCAGGACCGGAGCCGCCGCCCCCGAGGGGTAGCGGACGGGATCCGTGAGGGTCCCGGCAGGCGTCGGGTTCCTCGGCGCCGGCTGACGGGAAGGGGCGTAACTGTTGGTCATCTGGTAATCCTTAACGGCTGCCCCGGGTGACGACGTTTGCGTCGGCGAACACTTCGCTCACCTTCTGCCGCAGGTTCGCGCCTTTCCGGGTGGCGACGTCATTGAGCTCCTGGGCGAAGTCGAGCAGCTCGGTCCGGAGCCGGGCGGCCAGCGGATCCGTGCCGGCGGCCAGCATGCGCACAGCCAGGAGGCCGGCGTTCCGGGCCCCGCCGATGGAGACGGTTGCGACCGGGACGCCGGCGGGCATCTGGACGATGGAGAGCAGGGAGTCCATCCCGTCAAGGGTCTTCAGTGGCACCGGGACTCCGATGACCGGCAAGGGCGTGACAGAGGCGAGCATGCCCGGCAGGTGGGCGGCGCCGCCGGCGCCGGCAATGACGACGCGCAGCCCGCGCTCATGGGCCGTCTGGCCGTAACGGATCATTTCCAGCGGCATGCGGTGTGCGGAGACGACGTCGGCCTCAAAGGGGATTCCGAATTCGGCGAGGGCCTCGGCGGCGGCCTCCATCACGGGCCAGTCGGAGTCCGAGCCCATCACGAGTCCGACGATCGGGGCGTCGTCGCCGGTGTCCGACGCTGCGGGGAACTGGACGTCGCTGGAAGGGGCTGTGTTGCTGGCGCTCATGGGTTCTCCTCGTGGGCTCCCGCAGCGGTTCGGGACTGGGCCGTTCCATTCCGGATGATGTTGGCGACCGTGGTGGCGCGTTCGCGCACGGAGTCGACGTCGGCAACGGAGCCTCCGACGAGGTTAACGTGGCCGATCTTGCGGCCCGGCCGGACGGCCTTGCCGTAGCAGTGGACCTTCGCCGCGGGTTCGCTGGCCAGGGCTGCTGGGTATGCGGAGAACAGATTCCGGTTCGCGCCGCCCAGGAAGTTCTTCATGACCACAACGGGGCCCAGCAGGTCCGTGGCGCCGAGCGGCAGATTGAGGATGGCCCGGAGATGCTGTTCAAACTGGCTTGTCACCGAGCCGTCCTGGGTCCAGTGGCCGGTGTTGTGTGGACGCATGGCGAGTTCGTTGATCAGGAAGCCGGCACCCACCCCCGGGGTCTCGAACAGTTCCACGGCCATAACACCCGTGACGCCGAGTTCGCTGGCGATCCGCAGGGCGGCGTTCTCCGCCGCGGCAGCGACGTCCAGCGGGATGTCCAGGGCCGGGGCGATGACTTCGTCACAGACGCCGTCGACCTGGATGGTGTGCACCACGGGCCAGGCCCGCGCCTCGCCGTCTGGGGTCCGGGCAACGAGGGCCGAGAGTTCGCGGCTGAATTCCACTTTGGCCTCCGCGAGCAGCGGCGACATCGCTTCGAACCAGTCCGCGGTGTCCGCGGCGTCGGCTGCGGAGTCCACGATCCGCACGCCCTTGCCGTCGTAGCCGCCGCGCGGGGTTTTCAGGACGACCGGCCAGCCGGTGTCCCCGCCGAAGGCGATCAGCCCGGCGACGTCGTCGACGGGGGCCCAGCGCGGATTGGGCAGCTCCAGCCGGTCGATGGCCGCCCGCATCACGAGCTTGTCCTGGGCGTTGACCAGTGCATCCGGTCCGGGGTGGACGTTGACGCCGGCCCGCTGCAGGGACCGCAGGTGTTCGGTGGGGACGTGTTCGTGGTCGAACGTCAGGACGTCCAGGCCGCGGGAGAACTCAAGGAGATGGTCGAGGTCGGTGTAGTCACCGACCGGGGCATGGGCCACGGCGGAGACGGCTGAGACGTCCTCACCTTCGGCAAGGACGCGGAGCTCGAAGCCCAGGGCGGTGGCCGCCGGGGCCATCATTCGGGCGAGCTGGCCGCCGCCAACCACACCGATCACAGGAAAAGTCACAAGTCCCAGCCTACCGAAAACCTCGCCATAACCCGGCTTTTGGCAGTCCCGGTGCTGGTTCCGGGCCGTCGTCGGCCGCTTTCCGGCGCGGTTCGACGGGGGATATCGCCGGGCTGATGACCGCCGGCCGGCAGGCTTTCGACCCGGGTGGTTGCGGCCGCGGGGCCGCGTGCCGGGGCGCGGGGATGGCAATCGGCGCTAAAATGGGCCCTTGGCCCAATGGCCGACAGTTCAAAGAAGGCCACGGAGGGTCATGATTACTACACTTACCGAGCGCTTGCGCGGGCTTGCCTCGCTCTTCTGGCGCGAAGTGGCCAAGTTCGGTGCGGTGGGCGGTGTTGCGTTCATCATTGACAACGGACTCACGTATTACCTGATGCACGGGCCGATGACCGACAGCGAGGCCAAAGCCCGCTTCGTCGGCGCCACCATCGCAACCATCTTTTCGTGGATTGCCAACCGTTTCTGGACGTTCCGCCACCGCCGCCAGGACAATGTGATCCGCGAGTTCGCGATGTTCATCCTGATCAATGGCATCGGCATCGGTATCTCCACCGGGTTCACCGCCATCGCCAAGTACAGTCTCGGTGTCACGGACAAGAACATGCTGTTCGCCGCCGGAATCGTTGGCATCCTGGTCGCCACAGTGGTGCGCTTCTTCGCCTACCGGTTCCTGGTCTTCAACAAGGAACTCGACGAAGAGCCGGAGTTCTCCCACGACCACGAAATCATCGAACTGCACCCGCACACCCACCCCGGCCCCGTGGTCGGGAGTCGCAGCGTGGACAGCCCAGTCGCCGGGAGCCGCACCGCCAAGGATTCCGGGCTGCCGGGCCCGCCGGCCTAGGGACAGTGCTCAGCTGCCATTGACGCGTTCGTCCGCGAGCAGCTTCGCCGTCACCGCAACGCCGGGGTGCACCAGAACCACGGAGCCGTCGCCTTTCCAGGCACCCAGGGCGTGGGCGAGGGCTGTTTCCAGGCCTTCGCCGGCGGGCACCAGCAGCCGCACGCCGTCCGCGTGCGCCGCCGCGAAGCCGTCAAGCAGTCCGCCGTGGGTGTGTTCCGTTCCCGCGGCGGCCAGCACGGCACGCCGCGAGGCTTCCGGATCCACGTGTGGCATAAAGACGTCGCCGTGGGAGCGCACCTCGGCGGCATAATCGACGACGCCGGTGGGCAGCTCGCCCGGCCACCGCATTGCCAACGCCGGCAGTGCCACTGCCAGGACAGCGTCGAAAGCCCCCTGCGCCGCCCCGGGACCCGGATCGGCGGTGGCCAGCAGGTCCGCCCCGGCGTCGTTGAACACGACCTCCATGCCAAGCTGCCAGGCGGCGAGGGCAAGGATTACTGACTTCCAGTGGGCCGGCAGGTCCAGCCGCAACCGCGTCCCGGGTTCGGCGTCGAGTTCGTCCTGCAGCAGGTTGGAAGTCTTCGCCACCCAGTTGTCCAGGACCCGGCCGGAGAGCTCAACCCGCTCGGAATCAGGCCCGTACCAGGTGAGCCGGGGGGAGGTCGACTGGCCGGAACGCAGGGCTGTCATCAGTTCGATTGCCGGGATGCTCATGGGTTCATCTTGCCACGGCGGCCGCTCGTGTGATCTCTGTCATACGCATCCCGGTCGCCGTCGGCGGGCAGCCCCGGACCGTGCCGGGAAGTTCCCCGTGAATTCAGCAAAAATTCTCCAAAGTGCTCAGTACCCTGATTATTCTGCGCGTTCTCCGGGGTGTGGCCGAAAAATCCCGGGCGTGGCGTGCCCCGGCTTTGGGTCTCAAGTTGATTATTATCTCCGCCGTGGCTTGACTCCTGGATACTTACACACGTGTAATTAGGTATCGAAGGCCAATGCGCGGAAACCGGCACTCAACCGAGTGTTCAAGGGTCAGGCAAGGGCTGCAAATCAGAGAGGGAACGCCAATGGGGCTAGCAGAGCGTATCCATGAAGAGGCCGTCGTTGCTGGGCAGGCCACGGCCAAGTACCGTTCACGCGGAGTGCCGAGCGACTGGTATGTAGATCCGGCCGATCCCGACGCAGCGGACCGCTATAACGAACACACCAAAGACTCGCTGCAGGACCAGGCGACCGCCTTCCTCGCGGCGCATGACGAACTACTGGCCCGTCCGGACCAGGGCAACGACCTTCACGATCCACCGATGGAACTCCAGACCCTCCACGCGGGCACCACCACGCAGCCGGTATGGATCGGATTGCCCTCCCAGCAGGACTTCGACGATGAAGGCGAGCTGGGCTGGCAGACGGACGCGCTCTGCGCACAGACCGACCCGGAAGCGTTCTTCCCTGAGAAGGGCGGCTCCACCCGCGACGCCAAGAAGGTCTGCGGGGCGTGCAACGTCCGCTCCCAGTGCCTCGAATACGCCCTCTCCAACGACGAGCGTTTCGGTATCTGGGGTGGCCTCTCCGAGCGCGAGCGGCGCCGGCTTAGGAAGCGAGCGATCTAATTCTTCAGGTAGTACGAGTCACCGCCGTCGTGGTTTCCCACGACGGCGGAGACTTTCTCCCCAGGACCCTCGCGGCGCTGGCGGCTCAAACCCGGCCCGCGGACAGCTGCATCGGCGTTGACACCGGTTCCCGCGACCAGTCCGCGGCGCTCCTCGAACAGGCTTTCGGCGCCGCCAACGTCACCGTTTTAGACCAGACCCGCAGCGGCATGGGCGGGGCCGTGCAGGCAGGCCTCAGCGCGCTCGCCCCGTGGGGCGGCGGCACTTCCGTCGGCGGCACCGTTGCCGGTGGGCCGGCCGAGTGGATCTGGCTGCTGCATGACGACGCCGCCCCCGCTCCCGAAGCCCTGGCCGAACTCCTCCAAGCGGTGGAACGCGCTCCGTCCGTCACGGTGGCCGGCTGCAAGCAGCTGGACTGGTACCACGAGCGCCGGCTGATCGACGTCGGGCTCTCCACCAGCCGCTGGGCCGAGCGGCTGACCCTCATCGAAGCCGACGAGCTCGACCAGGGACAATACGACGGCCGCAGCGACACGTTCGCCGTCAACTCCGCCGGCATGCTGGTCCGCCGCGACGTCTGGGAGGACCTCCGCGGCTTCGACCCCGCCCTGCCGGGCAGCGGCGACGACGTCGATTTCTGCTGGCGCAACCGGCTGGCCGGACACCGGGTGGTGGTGGTCCCCAGCGCAAGGATGTTCCACGTCTTGCACCGCCCGCACGCCCTGGGCAACGCGACGGCGGCCCGCAAGGCGCAGGTGCACCTCCGGCTCAAGCACGCCCCGGCCTGGAAGGTTCCGCTGCACGCCGCCGGCGCCCTGCTGGGCAGCATTTTCAAACTGGTCCTGAGCATCGCGGTGAAAGATCCGGGCCACGGTTTCTCGCAGCTCCTGGCCACGTTCGGCGCCCTCGGACGCCCGGGAGCCGTGATCCGGGGGCGGCGAAACGCTGCCCGGACGCGCCGCATCCGGCGTTCTGTCATCAAGGGGCTGCAGACCCCACGGCGTGAGGTCTGGTCGCACCGCCGCTCACTGATGGAAGCCATCGGCGCGGACGATTCCGGGGAAGGCCTGACCGGGAACGACCCGCTGGCCGAACAGCCCACCGGCGACTCGGACGACGACTTCGCCGCACTCACCACCTCCGATCGTGGCTGGGTGGGCAACGGCGCGCTGCTCGCCATCCTGGTCACCACCGCTGCCTCGCTGATCGGCCTGCTCAACATCTTCCGGGCAGAAGCCGTCTCCGGCGGCGCGATGATTCCCGTCTCGCTGCGTCTGGGCGAAATCTGGAACCATGCCTCCGGCTGGTGGGTCACGCTCGGCGCAGGGCTTCCCGGCCACGGCGACCCCTTCGGCTATGTCCTGTGGGTCCTCGGCGTGCTCGGTGCCGGAAATGCCAACAGCGCACTCGGCTGGCTGCTGATCCTGGCCATGCCGCTTTCCGCCCTCGGCGCCTGGTTTGCGGCCGGCGCACTGACGCAACGCCGCCGCCTCCGCCTCGCCGCAGCCCTCGTGTGGGCCGGAGCGCCTGCCCTGCAGGTGGCGCTCAACCAGGGCCGCGTCGGGGCCCTGGTTGTCCACGTCGTGATGCCCCTGCTGGTGCTCGCCCTGCTGCGGGCCACCGGCACCGCCGCGGGACGCGGCCGCTACGCCGTTCCGGCCCCCGGGGAGCGGCGCTTCACCGAAGCGCCCCCGGCGAAACCTGGCATCAACGGCACACCCTCCTGGACCGCCGCCGCCGCGGCCGGCCTTTCGCTGGCGGTCGTCACCGCGGCAGCACCATCGCTGCTGCTGCCCGGCGTCGTCCTCGTGGCACTCTGCGGCACGCTCCTGGGCCGTCGCGGGCGGACTGTCTGGTGGGCACTGCTGCCCAGTCTTGCGCTGTTCGTACCGTTCCTGGCCTCCACCATTGACCGGCCCCGCGCCCTCCTTGCAGACCCCGGCCTGCCGCTGGGCTTTGACGCCGCACCCCTGTGGCAACAGGCCCTGGGCCAGCCGCTGCGCTTCGCGGCCGACGGCGGCCTCACCGGCCTCCCGGCGTTCGGCGCAGGCACTGCCGTGCCGTGGGCGCTCCTGCTCGCCCTCCTGATCGGTCTGCCCGTCGTGCTCCTGGCCGTGGCTGCACTGTTCCTGCCCGGCCGTGCACCGCGGAGTGCCCGGGCCCTCTGGGCCGCCGCACTGATGGTGCTGGCCGGCGGCTGGCTCAGCGGCCAGGTTGCCACGGGAGTCAGCGCCAACGTCCTGGTGACTCCCTTCACGGGACCCGCCGTCTCGGCCGCAGCCTTCGCCATCCTGGGGGCGTCACTGATCGGCGCGGCAGGCCTGCTGGACGCCGCGGACCGGGCCGCCGCCGCAACGATGGGCCGCAAGGTCCTCACCCGCGCCACCGCGGTCACGGCCATGATCCTCCTGCTGGCAGGCCCGCTGGCCGGCCTTACGGTATGGGCCGCGCAAAACGTCCTGCCGCAGGCCACCGAGGCCGCAGGCATGCCCGGCGCGGAACCGGCCTCCGGGCTGGCCGGCACTGATTCACCGGGCACGGCCTCGCTGGGCGCCTGGAGGCTTGTGCAGCCGGCCGAGTCCCGGAGCCTCCCGGCAACGGCCATCGACCGCGGCGAGGGGCCGGAACAGGCGCGCACCCTCATCATCTCCACCGGCGAAAACGGAACATTCGACGCCGCGCTGATGCGCGGTGCCGGCACCACCCTTGATGCCCTGTCCACGATTGCCGCCGCCCGCCCGATCATGGGGGAGCCGGGGCAGGAGACCGTGCGTGACGACGACGCCGTTGTGGCTTCCGTCCGCAATGTTGTGGCCACCATCGTGGCCGGTCAGGGCGTCGATCCCCGCGCAGAGCTCGAGCGGCTCGGCGTCGGCTTTGTGGTTCTGCGGGCCGCCGATACCGCGGCCCAGCTGACCGCGAGCCGGATGGACGCCGTCCCCGGCCTCGTCGCCGTCGGTAAGACCGACGTCGGCTGGCTGTGGCGGATCAGTCCCCTCAACCAGCCGGTGATCCAGGCCGCCGACGTCGCGCACCGCGTGCGGATTGTCGACGGCGCCGGCGCAGCGGTCGGGCTGGTCCCGTCCCAGGCGGTGTCCGCGGACGCCGCGGTTCCCGCCGGACCGGAAGGCCGGCTCGTGGTGCTGGCGGAACGCGCCGATCCGGGGTGGAGTGCCTGGCTCGACGGCCGCCGCCTCACCGCCACCACGTCCGGGTGGGCGCAGGCCTTCACCCTGCCCGCCGAGGGCGGCCGGCTCAGTCTCCGCTACGAGGCACACTGGGCCGTCTGGACCGGCGTCGCCCAGGCCGTCATCATTGGCCTGACCGCCCTGCTTGCCATCCCCATGCCTGCCCGCCGGCCGAACACCGGCCTGTCCAGGGACGAAGGCTCCCTGCGTAAGGAACATCTTGATGCCTAGGGACGACAACCCCGCGAACGACGCTCCGGACGCCCCGGAGACCCCGGACACCCCGGACGACGCCGGCGTCCCCGGCCGGACCGGGCGCAGGACACGCGTGTCGCTCCTGTCGCGGCCGACGGCTACTCCGCGCGCCCGGCGGCTGGGTGGCGTCCTTTCCGCCGCCGTCCTTGTCGCTGCCGGCGGCGGACTCGTGTCCGCAACGGCGCTCACCCCGCAGGGTCCCGGCAGCAGCCGGTCCATCGCGGCGCCGCTGGCGGCCGTCCCGGCGGGCAGCAGCATCGGCGTCTGCCCGGGGCCGGCCCGGCTGCTCGAAGGCGCGCCCGTGGGCACCGATCCGCAGTTCAGCCCCGAGTCCGCCACCGCCAAGACCGAGGTCAATGCCCTTGTGCTGGGCTCCGGTGCCGGCGTCCTGCCCGGCAGCAGGCTCGCTTCACTCACCGGCAGCACCCTGGTTGAACTCGCCAAGTCCACAGCGGCGTTCGCAAGCCCCGCCACGGCGGCGCCCAAACCCGCTCATTCCGTGCCACTGGCCGGCGTCGTATCCCAGCGCGGCGTCGATGGTGTGAGCGTCCTGAGCGCCGATGCACAGGGCGACCGCCAGCCCGCCGCCGGGGCCGTCCTGCGCTACACAGCAGAGGACGGCGACCTCCGGGGTTCGGCGGCCGCCGCCTGCCAGCAGCCTGCCAACGATCTCTGGCTCGTCGGTGCGAACACCGCGCTGGGCCGGACGGCCGTACTGAACCTCAGCAACGCCTCCAGCAGCCCGGCCACAGTCAGCCTCGATCTCTTCGGAGCCAAAGGCCCCCTCCAGGCCCCGGGCAGCCGTGGACTCCTCGTCGCACCGGGCACCACACGCTCGGTTATCCTGGCCGGGCTCGCTCCGGGGCAGGAGCAACTCAGCGTCCGGGTGCGCAGCGCCGGCGGACCCGTGGCAGCGGTTATCCAGCAGAGCGTGTTGCGGGGGCTGACGCCCGGCGGTGTGGAGTTCATCGCCCCCGCCACGGCCCCGGCGCTCCGCCAGGTGGTCTCCGGTGTCGACATCCAGGACCCCGCCGGGCTGGCGGATCTCACCGGGAAGTCCGGTTTCGCGGATGCCGGACCTGCCCTGCAGATCACGGTGCCGGGGTCGGCCGACGCCGTCGTCGCGATCAAGTTGTTCGGACGGGACGGCCAGAAGGCCCTGCCCGGCGGCGGCGTGGTCACGGCGAAGGCTGGATCCGTCACCCAGGTTCCGCTCGCCGGCGTGCCGGCCGGGCCTTACACGGTGGCCGTCAGCTCGGACGTTTCCTTCACTGCGGCGGCGCGTGTCACCAGGGGCCTCAAAGCCGAAGACGCCTCCGACTTCGCGTGGTCGGCGGCGTCGGCGAGGCTGGGAAGCCAACACGTTGTGCCGGTCCCGGGCGCAGGGGACCGCTTCCTCATTTTCGGCGCTCCCGAGGGCCGCGCCACGATTTCCTACACGCCGATCACCGCGGATGGAAAAATCCGCGCGGCCGCAGCCGCCGACATCGCCGGCGGCACGACTGCCTCCATCAAGGTCCCCGCCGAGGTCGAGGGCTCACAGCTTGTCGGCTACCTGGTGTCCGCCGCGGGCGATCCCGCCTACGGCGCGGTCCTGCTGCAGCAGGACGGCCGACAGGACATTTCAACTATTGCCATTGCCCCGGGAGTGGCGGGCCAGGAGCAGGTCCCGGTCACGCTCGGCTACTGAGCACGCCGGGGCAGCGTAGTTCCGCCCGCGGCAGCCGGATAGCGGCGGCCCGGTAGTGGGGTCCAGCAGGGCGCCCTAGTAGCGGCGGCGGTAGACAGGGTCCAGTGACTCCGGCGGCACACCAAGCATCTCGGCCGTGTACTCCACCACAACGTCATGGACCAGGTCCTGAAGTTCCTCGCGGGTCACGCAGGCCTGCCCGACGACCCGGCGGTACAGGGTGATCACGGGACCCTCGTCCGCCGTGGCGGGGGAGTAGGAACCCATGGGGGCAGGAGCCCGGTCCGCCACGAGCTGTTCGAGCCCCGGCGGAATCTCATCGACGGCGAAACGGACGCCGTCCAGCGGCTTGCCCCAAATGTCGTGCAGCCGCTCGGCCGAGTCGAGGACGAAGTCGTCGAAGCGGTCGGAGCGGGTACGGTAGCCGGGCAGTGTGGGCAGCATGATCTCGCCGCGGAGCCCGCGGCCGTGCCGGTTCCTGCGCCGCTGGCGGAACCCCCGGGCCGCCGTGGGGCGCCCTGAACCGCCCGCCGGGGAACCGGCGTCGTGACGTCCGGCGTCGCTTTCAGCCAAGCGGACCGTAAAACCCGGATCGTGGTGCGATGACTGCATATCTCGACTCTAAACCCGGCGAATGGTTTACGCGATACGGGCCCCCCGACCCGCCGTCAGCGCGCCGGGCGCCGTCCGGCGGCGCGGGGGAGTAGTCTGTGATGTCGTGGGTGCAATTCGTCTTTGTTCAAGGTCAGCCTGCCGCAACTCAGCGGTGGCCACTTTGACGTACGTGTATGCCGACTCCACCGCGGTCCTGGGACCCCTGGCAACCTATGCCGAGCCGCACTGCTACGACTTGTGTGAACAGCACGCCGGGTCCCTGACGGTCCCGCGCGGCTGGGAAGTGATGCGGCTGGCCATGCCGGCCACCCCCGCAGGTCCCGGCCCCGATGACCTCCTCGCCCTCGCCAATGCCGTCCGGGAAGCGGCCTCGCGGCCCGCCGCGCCGGAATCCGGCCAGGGCCAGCGCAGCGTCCATCCGGCCCTTGAAGCTCCTGCCGGGGCCGAAGGCACCCGCCGGGGCCATCTGCGCGTCCTGCGCGAACCTTCGTAGGCGGCAACTGGCGGTAGGCTGGGAACTGCAAAATCCGTAAGCCACCGGCGCCTGCTGCGGCGTCCACCAGGGAGCGTTCACCATGCCGAAGATCAGTCCCGAACTGTTGTCTGTCCTGAGATGCCCCGTGACCGGTTCGCCGCTGGTGCAGGACGGCGAGGAACTCGTCACCACCACGGCCGGCCCTTCCGGAGAGAAGCTGCGCTACGCGATCGAGGACGGCATCCCCCTGCTGCTGCCGCCGGAACTGCTTCCAGCCGCCGCGGCGGCCCCGGCTTTCCAGCACGACGGCGGCCAGCCCGACGCAGCCAAGCCCGATGCAGCCTCCCGCCCCACCGGCGCTTAGCCCCCGGGCCCATCGCTTTGCCGCTCGGCTTCGAAGTACTTTCCAGCCACCGATAAGCACCTCTACCGACTTCACAGGCAGCCAGGTCCCGGACCTGCCCGCCGGCCACAACAAAGGATTCAAATGACTCTCGATTACAAGATTGCGGACATCTCCCTGGCCGAGGCAGGCCGTCACCAGATCCGCCTCGCCGAGCACGAAATGCCCGGCCTGATGTCCCTGCGCGAGGAGTTCGGCGCAAGCCAGCCGCTCAAGGGTGCCCGGATCGCCGGCTCCCTGCACATGACGGTGCAGACCGCCGTGCTGATCGAGACCCTCACGGCACTCGGCGCCGAGGTCCGCTGGGCCTCCTGCAACATTTTCTCCACGCAGGACGAAGCCGCCGCCGCCGTAGTGGTCGGCAACGGCACGGTTGAGGACCCCCAGGGTGTTCCCGTGTTCGCCTGGAAAGGCGAGACCCTCGAGGAATACTGGTGGACTGCGGAACAGATCCTGACCTGGCCCGGCGCGGACAGCAACCCGGACCTCGGCCCGAACATGATCCTCGACGACGGCGGCGACGCCACCATGCTGGTCCACAAGGGCACCGACGTCGAGGCGCTCGGCGCTGTCCCGGCCACCGCAGAGGACGAGTCCGAGGAAGGCCGCGTCTTCCTCGAGGTGCTGCGCGCCTCGCTGCAGGCGGATCCGCAGAAGTGGACCCGGATCGGCTCCCGCCTGCTCGGCGTCACTGAGGAAACCACCACCGGTGTGCACCGCCTCTACCAGCTCGCGGAGCAGGGCAAACTGCTGTTCCCGGCCATCAACGTCAACGACTCCGTCACCAAGAGCAAGTTCGACAATAAATACGGCATCCGCCACTCCCTGCCCGACGGCATCAACCGCGCCACCGACGTCCTGATGGGCGGCAAGGTCGCCGTCGTCTGCGGCTACGGCGACGTCGGCAAGGGCGCAGCGGAGGCCTTCCGCGGCCAGGGCTCGCGCGTCATCGTCACCGAAATCGACCCCATCTGCGCCCTCCAGGCAGCAATGGACGGCTACCAGGTCGCGAAGCTGGAGTCCGTCCTCAGCGGGGGCCACATCTTCATCACCACGACGGGCAACAAGGACGTCATCATGGCCGAGCACATGGCCGGGATGCGTGACAAGGCGATCGTGGGCAACATCGGCCACTTCGACAACGAGATCGACATGGCCGGACTGGCCCGGATCCCGGGCATCAAGAAGGTCGAGATCAAGCCCCAGGTGCACGAGTGGGTGCTGGAGGCCGATCCCGCCACAGGCAAGGACAGCCGCTCCATCATCGTCCTCTCCGAAGGCCGTCTGCTGAATCTCGGCAACGCCACCGGCCACCCGTCCTTCGTCATGAGCAACTCCTTCGCCAACCAGACGATCGCGCAGATCGAGCTCTTCACCAAGCGAGACCAGCCGGAAGGCGAGCGGGAGTACGAAAAGCAGGTCTACGTGCTGCCGAAGATCCTTGACGAGAAGGTCGCCCGGCTGCACCTCGATGCCCTTGGAGTCGAACTGACCGAGCTTTCGAAGGAGCAGGCCCAGTACCTGGACCTTGAGGTTTCCGGCCCGTACAAGCCGGACCACTACCGCTACTAGGACGCGCCGGCCGCCGCACCACGCCTTCGCCACCACGGCCCAGCACCGGCGGGTGACTGCCACGAGGGCTCCGGACTGCCGTCCGGGGCCCTCTTCGTGACCGGATCGTGGCGGGGCCGACGGCGGGTCCCACCGGTATTTCCCTTATGCTTTCAAGGTAACTTCTGGAAGGACCTGAGTATTGTGAACGCCCCGAGAAGCCGGAGCACCGGCCGCAAGCTTGCCGTCCTCGGAGCGGTCTGCGCCATAGCCGCGGCCGGCGGGGTGTTCGCGGCGGGACCCGGATTGGCCCATGCCTCCTTCGCCTCCGAGGCCACCTCGCCGGAGCGCTCGACGCCGGGACTCGCCTTCCCGGTGGTGGCGCCTGCGCAACTGGACGTCGTCCCGGCGAATGAGGCCAAGCAGGTCAACCCGGCCGCGCCCGTGACCCTGAAGGTCAAGAACGGCCGGATCGACCGCGTGTCGCTCACCAGCGGTTCCGGTGACGCCGTGGAGGGGACCCTCAGCGCGGATGCCTCCAGCTGGACGGCGACTGCACCGCTGAAGTTCAACACCCGCTACAGCTACACCTTCTCCGTGGTGGACGCAGCCGGCCGCAAGGAGAACACCACACGGACTTTCACCACCGTCTCCACCGCCAACGAAGCCGACGCCGCCATCTACCCGCTGGACGGCATGAAGGTGGGAGTGACGCAACCGCTGCAGATCACTTTCAGCGAGCCTGTCCTGAACCGGGACGCCGTCGAGAAGGCCATCAGGATCAGCTCCACCTCCGGGCAGCCAGGCGACTTCCACTGGTTCAGCAACACCATGGTCCGGTACCGTCCGGAGAGTTTCTGGACCGCGAACAGCACCATCACCATGGACATGCAGCTCTTCGGCGTCGACCTCGGGAACGGGCAGATCGGCAACTTCAACAAAAAGGTCACCGTCCACATCGGCGACAAGAAGGTCGCCATCGCGGACGCGACCGCGCACACGTTCACGGCCAGTATCAACGACCAGCAGGTCGGGCAGTGGCCGGCGACCATGGGCGACACCCGGTTCCCTTCGGCCCGCGGGTACCTCGTGTTCATGGAGAAGTACCGCGTGGAGCACATGGATGCCTCCACCATCGGGCTCAAGCCCGGCGACCCCGCCTACTACGGCCAGCTCGACGTCAACTACGCCACGCGCCTGACCCCGAGCGGGGAGTTCATCCACCAGGCCACGGACTCCGCCATGCCGTATCTAGGCGTCGCCAACCTCTCCCACGGCTGCATCGGGTTGGGGCCGGACGGTGCGAAATGGGTCTTCGAGAACATGACTACCGGTGACGTGGTCCAGGTGGTCAACACCGACGGCGACTTCGCCGCTGTGGACGACGGCTACGGGGACTGGAACATCCCCTGGGCGCAGTACGCCAACTGAGGCCCGCGGGCGGCTCCGCGAACCGCGGTAAGACTTTTTATTTGGGGGACAGGACATGGACGAGATGACAACGGACCTTGGCGCGCGGCGCCGGCGCGGCAAACCCGGGTCCCGGCGGGAACCCGGGGGCAAGGGCCGCCGGAGAAGCGGGAAGATGCTGGCTGTGCTGGCACTCTGCGCCGCCGTCGGCGCCGGCGGAATCGGCATCGCGACGGCGCCCGGCCGGGCCGACGCGGAAATGCCTTCAGAGGCAGCTTCCCCGATGCGGAACGTCGCGGGCCTCGCGGCCCCGGTGGTGAAGGCCGTGGAACTCGGTGTGACCCCGACCGACGGGGCCAAGGCCGTCAACCCCGCCGCACCGGCTTCGGTCAAGGCCGTCAACGGGACGGTGAAAGACGTCGTTCTCGAGCGTGCCTCCGGCGGCGGCCGCGTCCCCGGGACCACGAGTCCGGACGGCTCCACCTGGACCGCCGGAGATCCCCTCGATTTCGATACGAAGTACAAGTACAGCTTTACGATTGTCGACCAGGCCGGCCGGGAGACGAAGAAGGCCCAGACCTTCGCGACTGTCGCCAAGGCCAACGAGGCCGACGCCGCCGTGTATCCGCTCAACGGCACGACTGCCGGGGCCGGCCAGCCTATCGAGATTGTCTTCAGCGAACCGGTGCTGAACAAGGAGGCCATGGAGAAGGCCGTCACGGTTACGGCTTCCTCCGGCCAGGCCGTGGCGTGGCGCTGGTACTCGGACCGGCGCGTCCGGATCCGGCCCGAAGCATTCTGGGCTGCCAACAGCGAGATCACCGTGGACCTGAAGCTCTTCGGCGTCGACTTCGGCAACAAGATGATCGGCAACTCCGACACGAAGGCCTCCTTCAAGGTGGGACCGCAGCGCCTCGCAGTCGTAGATGACATCACCAAGACCATGAACGTGTACTTCGACGGCCAGCTGGTCAAGACAGCACCGGTCACGCTGGGAGACGCTGAGTGGCTCTCTCCAACGGGCTTCGCCGTCATCATGGAGCAGGAACGCCACTCCAAGTTCAACGCCGGCAGCATCGGCCTCAAACCCGGCGACAAGGGCTACTACCCGCCCCTGACCGTGGAATACGCCAACCGCCTGACCAGCTCCGGTGTCTACGTCCACCAGGCCCTCGAATCTGCGTGGGGTGCCGTGGGCAAGTACAACGTCTCGCACGGCTGCGTCGGGCTGCTCCCGGCCGACGCGGCCTGGTTCTTCAACAACATGAAGACCGGCGACGTCGTCCAGACCCTCAACACCGGAGCGCCGGCCGTGGAGCCGCTCGAAGGTTTCGGCGACTGGAACATCCCGTGGGCGCAGTACGCCAAACGATGACCGCAGGCCGGGGCCGGCCGCACCGGGATGCCGCCTGAATCCCACCGCCTGAATCCCGGCCCGCTTCGGGGTGGCATCTCGCCCACCCCGCGGCTCGGGCGGTAGGCTCGGAGGCAGATATGTAGCGTTGCCGGGCCCCGGGCCGGCGGCGCGGCCGCCTACGGAAGCGAAGCTGCAGTGACTGACTCAAGTCCCACCCCTCCGAACCGACAGGATCCGCAGCTGGATCCGGCCGATGACGCTGACGAACCCGCGTTCGACTGGATGAAGCAGAACCCGGCGGAGAAGCGTTCCGCTGCCCCTTCCGACCACTCACCGGCGACGGCTGCCGGCGCTGCTCCGGCCACGACGACGGACTCAACCGCGCAGGACGCCACCACGCCGACGACGCCGGACACGACGCCGGCGTGGCGCCAGGCCGGCAGCCGCGCCGACCGCAAGGCTGCGGAAGCCGCCGTCGAACCGGCACCCCGGGGCAACGGCAGCCACTTCAGCGAGCCGCTGCCAACGTCCGCACTGCAGGTCCGGCCATCCGAGGAAGAGGTGCAGCGCCGGAACGCCGAGCGGGAACACGCTGCAAACGCCAAGCCCGTCGCCCCGCGCGTGATGCAGGTCCTGCTCGCCGTGTGCTTCCCCGTCATTTTGCTGGTGCTGGCCATCCGGGCCATCGCCAGCCCGCTGTTCCTCTGGGTCGAGTACAACCGGCCGGGCTTCCCGGGCGACGGCTACGGCTTCAGCACCGACGACCGCATGACCTACGGATCCTATGCCGTCGACTACCTCAGCAACTGGGCAGGACCGCGTTACCTGGGCGAACTCGTCCACCGCGGGGGAGACAAACTGTTCAAGGACGGCGAGGTCAGCCACATGGCCGACGTCAAGGTCGTGATCCTGTCCGCCTTCGGCGCCGGCGTCCTGCTGATTCTCCTGAGCCTCATCGCCGCGATCTACCTGCGGCGCCGCAGTACCGGCGGAGTGCGCCGCGGCCTGTTCGCAGGCTCCATCATCACGCTCGTTATCATCATCGGCCTCGGCGTGCTGGGTGTGCTGGGCTGGGAACAGTTCTTCGCCCAGTTCCACAGTGTCTTCTTCGCCAACGGCACCTGGACGTTCTCCCTGCAGGACACCCTGATCCGGCTCTTCCCCGCCCAGTTCTGGGTGGACGGCGGTATTGTCATCGCCGGCCTGGTGCTGGTCGCCTCGCTCGCCACCCTGATCCTGACCTGGCCAACGCGCAAGCGCCGCGGGCTGCCGAAGCGCAGCGCAGCGAAAGAGGACCCGGCCGGCGAGGACACCACCGAAACTGACGCCACCACAGACGCTGTTCCCGGTGACGCACCCGCCAGGCGCTCGCTCTTCCGCCGGGACAAGGCCAGCAAGGCCGATGCAGGCGCCGGCGACGAGCCGGCCGCCGATGATGCGGCCGCCACGGACTCAGCCGCCGGCCGCTCCGCCCCGCGTTCCACTGCCCCGGGGCGCCCCGGCGCTGCCGGGACCGGAACATCAGCGACCGGGACGACTGACACCGGCACACAGGACACCCCCACGCGGGGGCAGTCCAGCACCGTCTAGCAAGCCCGGATCAAGGCGCCGGATCACGGCGCTGAATCCGCCCGGGACACCGGCGACGGACAGGCAACCGGAAGCGGCCGGCACCCACGGTGCCGGTCGCTTCCGTGCATCCCCGCCGGAGATGCCGCGGTGTCAGCCGTAGATGCGGTTGATCTGCGCCTCGAAGTCGCGCACGACGGCGGCCCTCTTGAGCTTGAGCGACGGCGTCAGGTGCCCGGACTCCACCGTGAAGTCGGCGTCCAGCACCACGAACGTGCGGATGGACTCGGCCTTGGAAACGAGGGCGTTCGCGTCGTCCACGGCCCGCTGCAGGGCAACCCGGACCAGGTCACTGCCCCGGGCCTCGGCGGGGCTCATCGCCGGAATCCTGTGTGAGGCGCACCAGTTCTCCAGGCCCTCCGGGTCCAGGTTAATCAGGGCTGACACGAACGGTCTGCCGTCCCCGATCACCACGGCCTGGAGGACCAGTTCGTGCTCGCGGATCTTTTCCTCCAGCGGCCCGGGTGCGACGTTCTTGCCGCCGGCGGTGACCAGCAGATCCTTTTTCCGGCCCGTGATGGTCAGGAAGCCGTCCGCGTCGAGGGAGCCGAGGTCGCCGGTGCGGAAGAACCCGTCCACGAACGCCGCCGCATTGGCCGCGGCGTTGTTGTGGTAGCCCTTGAAGACGCCGATGCCCTTGACCAGGATTTCGCCGTCCTCGGCAACCCGGATGGTGGTGCCGGGCACCGGGATGCCGACCGTGCCCACCTTGGTCCGCGCCGGAGTGTTGGCCGTGCACGGTGCCGTGGTTTCGGTGAGTCCGTAGCCTTCGAGGACGGGGATGCCGGCGCCGCGGAAGAAGTGCGCGTCGTGCGGACTCAACGGGCTGGCCCCTGAGACCGTGTAGCCCAGCTGGCCGCCGAAGGCCTGCCGGAGCTTGGGATAGAGCAGCCGGTCGAAGAGGGCGTGCTTGGCGCGGGTCACCAGCCCGGGGCCGCTCCCGTCACCCCGGGCGGCGGAGTCAAGGGCCTTTGAGTAGTCGATCGCGACGGCGGCTGCCGACTCGAACAAGCGTTCCTTCCCGGCGAGGGCCGCCTTGTGGGCGGCGCCGGCGTAGACCTTTTCGAAGATCCGGGGCACCACGAGCAGGAAGGTGGGTTTGAAGCTGGCCAGGTCCTCCAGCAGTTCCTTGGCGCTGGCCGTGTGGCCCAAAGTGGTCCCGGCGCTCAGGCAGATCACCTGGACGGCGCGGGCGAGGACGTGGGCCAGCGGGAGGAACATGAGGGTCCGGGTGCGGGGCTGCATCAGGATCTCGGGCAAGAAGGGCACGATGTTGCGGGCGACCAGGGCGAAGTTCCCGTGGGTGATTTCGCAGCCCTTGGGCCGGCCTGTGGTGCCGGAGGTGTAGACGAGCGAGGCGACGTCCGCGAGTCCGGCCGCGGACCGGTGGCGTTCGAGCTCGGCGTCGCTGACTCCGCTGCCTGCCGCGGCGAGGCTGGCGAGGTTGGGGGCGGCGCCGTCGTAGTCCATCCGCACCACGGGGAGCACGGTGTCGCCGAGCACCCCGGAGCTGTCCAGCACCTGGCGGACAAGGGCCGCCTTTGCCTCGTTCTCCGCGAAGATCCGTCGGGCCCCCGAGTCATGCAGGATCCATTCGATCTGGCTGGGGGAGGACGTTTCGTAGATGGGAACGGGCAGGCCGCCGGCGAACCAGATGGCAAAGTCGACCACGGTCCACTCATACCGGGTGCCGGACATGACCGCGACGGTTTCGCCGGGAGTGATGCCGCCGGCGATCAGGCCCTTGGCCAAGGCCCGGACCTGGTCCAGGAACTGCTGTGCGGAGACGTCGGCCCAGCCGGCCGGTCCTTTGCGGGAGTACAGCGCATGCACGGGATCCTTGGCGTGCTGCTCGAGCAGCAGATCGGTCACGTTGCTGCCCGGGTCGAGCTCGACGAGCAGCCCGGTGCTTGCTTCTCTCACAGCCGTTCCTCCGTTCCGCGTCCGCCTCGTGCCGGTGGACGTCCCCTGCAATCCTGCCCTAGATCCAGGACGGCATCCACATCCGGAACCGCCAATCCTGGTAGGTGATGGTCTCGGCGGTCCAGACCGGATAGAAGAAGGCCGAGACGGCGACGGCCGTGACCACAAAGAGCGCCACGAGGTAGAGCCCGGAACGCCGCCGCCACAACGGATCCGCCCGCTGCCCCAGGACGAGGCCCAGGCAGTACACGAGGGCCAGTACCAGGAAGGGCTCGAAGGACACGGCGTAGAAGTAGAACATGGTGCGTTCCGGGTACAGGAACCAGGGGAGGTAGCCGGCTGCCACGGCCGCCAGGACGGCCCCGGCGCGCCAGTCACGCCGTCCGGCCCACCAGAAGAGCAGCACGCCCAGGCAAACGGCGGCGCCCCACCAGATGAGGGGGTTGCCCACGGAGAGGATCGCCGTTGTGCAGCTGGTGGCATCGCACCCCGGGCTGCCCTGCTTGGGGGATTCGTAGAAGAAGGAAGTAGGCCGGCCGAGCACCAGCCAGCTCCAGGCGCTGGCCTCGTACGGGTGGTCCGCGCTGAGCCCCTGGTGGAACTTGTAGGCCTCCAGGTGGTAATGCGCCAGGGACCGGACGGCATTGGGCAGCCAGCCCCACTCCGCCGAAGGGACGGTTTCAGCCCAGTTCCGGAAGTAGGCGTCCTTGGACCGGAACCACCCGATCCAGGTGGCGGTGTACACCAGTGCAGCCACCGGCACGATGCTGAGGAAGGCGGGGATCCCGTCCTTGAGGATCCCGCCGCTGATCCAGCCGTGGATTCCAGCGATCCGGCGGGCGCTCAGGTCCCAGAAGACCGTCAGCAGCCCGAAGCCGGCCAGGAAGAACAGCGCGGACCATTTGGTGCCGACCGCCAATCCCAGGCACACCCCGGCCGCGAGCCGCCACCAGCGGATCCCCAGCCAGGGGCCCGACGCCAGCTGCAGCAGGCTGGGCCGTCCGTCCGGGGAGGCGGCGGCCTGCCGGCCGAGCCGCCCGGCAAGCCGGCGGCGGCCGTCGTCGCGGTCCATCAGCAGGGCCCCGAACGCGGCAAGGATCCAGAACATCAGGAAGATATCCAGCAGCGAGGTCCGGGACATCACCAGATGGTGTCCGTCCACCGCCAGCAGCACCCCGGCCACTGCCCCAAGGGTCAGCGAGCGGAAGAGTTTCTGGGCGATGAGGGCCAGCAGGAAAATGGACAGCGTACCGGTCAGAGCCGCCCCGAACCGCCAGCCGAAGGGATTGTCCGCGCCGAAAAGCCACATGCCGGCGGCGATCATCCACTTCCCGACCGGCGGGTGGACGACATATTCGGGGGTGTCCAGCAGCACCCCGGGATTGCCGGCGATAAAGGAATCGTTGGCTTTGTCCGGCCACGCCCGCTCGTAGCCGCTGACCAGGAGGGAGTAGCTGTCCTTGACGTAGTAGGTCTCGTCGAAGACCAGGTTGCGGGGCGTATCCAGCCGGACGAAGCGCAGGACGCCGCCGAGGGCCGCGGTGATGACCGGAATGAGCCAGAACCACAGCCGAAGCGAGGGCGGGTAGTCCCGCCAGCTCCGGATGCCGCCGATCAGGCGGTCCTTGAGGGCTTCGGCGGTAAACGCCTCCGCCGGGCGGGTGACCCAGCGGTGCCCCTCCAGGTTGCGTCCGGTGCTGGGGGCTGGGGGCGCCGATCCGGGGGAACCGGCGTCGACAGTCCGCGTGGGGGTCTGCGTCACGATGCCCATGCTACCTTTTGCGGCCGGGGCCATCGGCCCCGGCGCCGCCCCGGTTCGCGGGTCCGGCCAGTCTGCAGGGGCCCCGTGCCGGCAGTAGGCTGGTTATGTGGACCCAAAACTGAGCACTTCCCCGAACCTTCCCGGCGACAACCTGGTCCCTGCGGACGACGTCGAAGAGGGTGCCGGTGCCGGCCCCGGCGGCCCCCCCAGGACGGAGCAGGCGACGGAGCAGGGCACGGAGCAGGGCACGGCGCCGGCTGCGCAAAGCGGCGGACCCGGCCGGATCGTGCTGGCGGCAACCCCGATCGGCAACGTCGGGGACGCCACCTACCGTCTGGTCGAGCTGCTGACGACGGCGGACATCGTCGCCGCCGAGGACACCCGCAGGCTGCACCGGCTGGTCCAGAACCTGGGGATCACTGTTGCCGGCCGGATCATCAGCTACCACGAGCACAACGAGGCCGCCAAGACCGGTGAACTCCTGGAGCAGGTGCGCTCCGGCAAGACCCTCGTGATGGTGACCGACGCCGGCATGCCGTCCGTCTCGGACCCCGGCTTCCGCCTGGTCGAAGGGGCCGTGGCCGCCGGATTGACGGTCACCGCAGCACCCGGGCCGTCCGCGGTGCTCACCGCGCTCGCGCTCTCCGGCTTGCCGACCGACCGTTTCTGCTTCGAGGGCTTCCTGCCCCGGAAAGCCGGAGAACGCGCCTCCCGCCTTGCGGATCTCGACGCCGAGCGGCGCACCATGGTCTTTTTCGAGGCCCCGCACCGGCTGGAACCGATGCTCCGGGCGCTGCGTGAGCGGTTCGGCGCGGACCGTCGTGCCGCCATCTGCCGGGAACTGACGAAGACGTACGAGGAAGTCATCCGGGGCACCCTGCGCGAGCTGCTGGAGTGGGCCGAGACCAACGAGGTGCGCGGCGAGATAGCCGTCGTTGTGGGCGGCGCCCCGGAGCGGGAGCCGGGCACGCCGGAGGACCACGTGGCCGACGTCAACGCGCTCATAGCCCAGGGAATCCGGCTCAAGGAAGCTGTCGCGGCCGTGGCGGAGGACGCCAAGGTCAGCAAGCGCGAACTCTATTCCGCGGTGCTCGCAGCCCGGTAGTCCCGCCCGCCGCCGGCTGGAACGGCGCTGTGCAGCTGCACAGCGAAGCGTGCCCGGCGTAGTGCGGACATGCGTAGACAGCCCCGAGAGCACAGCAGTACCGTGGCAGTAAATCCAGCGCGCTGAGACGGTCTTATGAACGGCGCTGAACCCGATCCCATCCACCCCGAATCGCTGACGAGGGAGTCAACCGTGACTGTAACTGCCCAGCCCATTGTTACCGCAGAGCGCGAGAGCGCCCTGCTGGCGTCTGTCCCGACCGGCCTCCTGATCGGCGGCCAATGGCGCCCGGCCGCTTCCGGCAAGACCTTCGACGTGGAGGACCCCTCGACCGGCAAGGTCCTGCTGAGCATTGCCGATGCCGGGCCCGAGGACGGGGCTGCCGCCCTGGACGCGGCCGCCGCTGCGCAGGAGTCCTGGGCGAAGGTCCCGGCCCGGGAACGCGGGGAGATCCTGCGCCGGGCCTTTGACCTGGTCACCGCACGGGCCGAGGACTTCGCGCTGCTGATGACGCTGGAGATGGGCAAGCCGCTGGCCGAGGCCCGCGGCGAGGTCACGTACGGCGCCGAGTTCCTGCGCTGGTTCTCCGAGGAAGCCGTCCGCGCGTTCGGCCGGTACTCCGTGTCCCCGGACGGGAAGTCCCGGCTGCTGGTGACGAAGAAGCCGGTGGGCCCGTGCCTGCTGATCACGCCGTGGAACTTCCCGTTGGCCATGGCGACCCGCAAGGTGGCCCCCGCGGTCGCTGCGGGCTGCACGATGGTGCTGAAGTCCGCGAACCTGACCCCGCTGACCTCGCAGCTGTTCGCGGCCGTGATGATGGAGGCCGGGCTGCCGGCCGGGGTCCTGAACGTCATCCCGACCTCCACGGCCGGGGCGACCACGGGTCCGCTGATCAAGGATTCCCGGCTCCGCAAGCTTTCCTTCACGGGATCCACCGAGGTGGGCCGCCGGCTGCTCGCCGATGCCTCCGAAAACGTGCTGCGGACCTCGATGGAACTGGGCGGCAATGCCCCCTTTGTCGTGTTCGGTGACGCGGACGTCGATGCCGCTGTCACCGGGGCGATGCTCGCGAAGCTGCGCAACATGGGCGAGGCCTGCACAGCCGCGAACCGGTTCATTGTGCACGAATCCGTCGCGGATGAATTCGCGGAGAAGTTCGCCGCGAAGATGGCGGAGATGACCACGGCCCGCGGCACCGAGGCGGAGTCCAAGGTGGGCCCGCTGATCGATGCGAAGAGCCGGGACAAGGTCCACGAACTGGTCTCCGACGCCGTCGCCGCCGGTGCGGTCGCGGTAATCGGCGGCGCCGCCGTCGAGGGCCCGGGCTACTTCTACCAGCCCACCATCCTCAAGGGAGTCACCGAGGGCACCCGGATCCTGTCCGAGGAAATCTTCGGACCCGTCGCCCCGATCATCACCTTCGACACCGAGGACGAGGCCGTCCGGCTGGCGAACAACACCGAGTACGGACTTGTCGCCTACGTCTTCACGCGCGACCTCAACCGGGGCATCCGGATGGGCGAACGCCTCGAAACCGGCATGCTGGGCCTGAACGCCGGCGTCGTCTCCAACGCCGCCGCCCCCTTCGGCGGGGTCAAGCAGTCAGGCCTGGGCCGGGAAGGCGGACTCGAAGGCATCGAGGAATACCTCTACACCCAGTACATCGGCATCGCCGACCCCTACGCCGGCCAGTAACACCCCCCCCGGCTTACCGGGGCGGCCTCAGCTCCGGCGCAGCCTACGCACCCGGCGCAGCGTTTCGCGGGCCCTTGACCAGGCCCTTGCGACGCCGCGCCGGGTGCTCTGTGCTGCGCGGCGGGCGGCGCGGAACGGCGCCCTGGCCGCATGCCGCCAGACAGCCAGGATGGAGGACGGCAGCCACTCCGCACGGAACCGCCGGAGCGGTCCGGCATGGGCGCGCAGCGAACTGCGGACCGACGATATCAGCGGTGCCGCCGATGTGACGGGGCTGACTGTGCCGGGGGAACGGTCGGCGTCGGGCCCGGCCGGAGGACCGTATTGCCGGCGTTCGAAGTCCGCAGTCAAGGCCCTGACGGCCTTGTGGCTGTCCGCGTCCATGGCCTGCGGTTCGCCCAGGGCCCCCGAGGAGCGCAGCCTTTCGGAGTAATGCCGTGGAGTCTCGCTGGTCCGCGCCGCCACGCCGTAATCCATGGTGAGGTCGCGCAGTTCCGCCCAGGCCTGCAACGCTGCCGCACTCCGGCCTCGGGAACCGTTCAGCCGGCGGCGGCGGACTGCGCTGCGTGCCAGGTGCGGCGACGCCAGCAGAAGCCCCAGGAGCAGCAGGGCGCCGGTGCCGTACAGCACGGGCCGCAGCCTACTTGCCGTGTCCGCCGGGGCGGCAGCTCCCGGGAGCGGCAGCGGCGCCACGCTGGGCGCGGGGGAGGGGTTCGGGCTGATGCTCGGAATGAGTCCGTCATTGTTCTCATTCGTGCTGGCGCCGCTGGGGGCTGCGGATTCCGTGGCGTAGGGCGGAACCACGCCGCGCGACGGAGTGGGTTCGAAGGGGACCCAGCCCAACCCCTGGAGATACAGTTCAGGCCACGCGTGGGCGTCACGGGCATCCACCTCGTACTCCGGCAGGGCGCCCTGGCCCCCGATCGACACCGTGGAGCCGGTGGGCCGGCCCGGGGCGTAACCGATGGCAATGCGGCTGGGGATGCCTTCCAGCCGCGCCATCACGGCCATCGCCGAGGCGAAATGAATGCAGTATCCGCTCTTCTGGGTCAGGAAGTCCGCCAGCACAGACAACCCGTTGCCGTCATAGCCTCCCTGTACCGGGGACTGCAGCGAATAGGTGAAATCGACGGAGCGCAGGTACCGCTGGATGGCCATGGCCCGGGCGTAGGGAGTGGCGCTTCCGGCGGTCACGGCCCCGGCGGTGGTGCGCACGATCTCCGGGACGTTGTCCGGCGGCCGGATGAACTGTTCGGCCACACCCTGCACCGGCCCTGTGGCCTGTGCCAGCAGGTCCGGGGTGAGCTGGGGGGCAACAGAGAGCGCGACGTACTGCTGGTCGCGGGAGTTGGTGTCGACGCCCTTGATGCTCAGTGTGGCCGGGTCCCAGCTCCAGCGGCCGGTAAGGCCGTTGACTGCCTCCGGCGCGTAGGGCACCGGCAGATACGGACTTGTGAACTGGCCGGTGTTGACCGCGGTGACCACCCGGACTTCGGTCGCGGCGGACTCGAGGCCCGATTCCATCCTCCCCGTGCCCAGCCGGCGGGTATCATCGCGATCATCGGGCGCCCAGTTGTCCCCGTTGAAACTGTCCACGGTCACGGAGCGAAGGTACGGGGTGCTCGGCGCGTTCGTCGCAAAGGTAATCCGGCCCGCACCGGTGGGGCTGCGCAGGCTGTTGCCCAGGCTGATCATCGGGTTGAGCCCCGAGGCCGGGCCGAAGGGATTCAGCCGGGAGCCCTGCGGGAACGTTCCCTGGTCGAAGCCCGGGATCACCAGCTGGAGCAGGAGGGTAACGGTCAGCGCTACGGCGCCTGTCAGCGCGCCGCGGCGGAACTGGCCCGGGTTGCGTACTGTGTCTGCCCCGGTCCGAACGTCGGGCGCGAACCAGTGGCTGCAGCCGAGGATCATCAGGTAGCCGGCGGCAGCCGCCGCGAAACCCAGCGCGCCCACGCTCTGCGGCTTGATCATGGCGGGAACGATGAGGATGGCGAGGATCCCGAGGCCGCTCGTCGCCGGCAATGCCAAAGGATAGGCAAGGGCATCGACCAGGATCACCACCAGTCCCAGGGCGGCGCAGACCAGCAGGACGATGCCGGCATTCGGTGCCACGGGCGCGCTTTCCCCTAGGACAGTCTCACTGGCCCGGCGCACGTACCGGCCCAGCTGCGTCATGGTGGCGCCGGAGGGAATGAAGCCCACGATGCTCTGCGGACGGAAGAAGGTAAATGTCAGGATCAGCACCAGTGCCGCCAGCGCACCAGCCGTCACGAAGACGCTGCGCCACCGGAGGGCGCGCAGACCGGCCATGGTGAACGCCACTGTGAGGACCGTCGAGAGCACGGGGGAGTACCACGCCCATCCCCGCAGCACTCCGTTGAGGCTCAGGGCTGCACCGGCGACGGCGAGTGCCACCGCGAAGGCCATCAGCCACGGCCGCGCGCCCACCTTCGTCCGTACCTTCGGTTTCCCCGGCGGGACACCCGGGCCGGCGTCCGGGCCGCGCCGCACGCCCGCCCCGGACTGTCCGGCGCCGGCGGCGCTTCGCTGGGGTGTCAGTGTCATCGCCGGATCCCCGTTCCGCGCCGGACGTCGGCGGCCGCGGCCAGTGGTGCGGTGCCGCCGTCGTCGAAGGCGGTCCATGCTGCCGGCAACGGCGTCGAGGGGGAGACGGCCACGGCCCGCCAGCCGCCGAGCCGGAGGGCTTCGAGCACTTCGTCGGGTTGGGCGGCCCGCTCCGTGATCACCAGGGCAAACGCGTTTGCCGCGAAGCCGGCAGCCGGGGAGAGCGCCCCGGCTTCGGCCGGCGTGAGATTTCCGAGGATAGCCAGGACGGGCCCGCGCATCCTGTGGGCGGCCAGCTTGTCCATGAGCCGGTCATCGAACGGCTGCGGACCGGCGCCCGCGCCTGAGGGATGCCGCCGGCCAGGAGTCCCGGGGGCGGCAGCCTCCCTGGCGTCCCGGCGGTTGTGGTGGGGGCTGGCGAGCTGGATCGCGGCCAGGCTTTCGGCGACGGACTGCAGCCCCGGTGCGCCGAGGTACTCTTCCGCGTCCGGCTCGGGTGCGGACGGCGAGTGCTGGAAGGCGGGCTCGCCCGCGGCGTCGAGGAAACGCAACGCATAGTTGCGCTCGGCGAGGTGGGCGGCGATGGACACGGCGGCCGTCACGGCCCACTCGAAGGCGTCGCTGGTCAGGGGTTCGTGGCCGTCCGCGGGGGGAACGCCGCGGTGAAGCGTCCCGCGGTCCGTCCCGCGTGGGCTGCCGAACGGGTGGCGGGCGTGCGAATTCGAGCCGGCCGAAAAGGTGCCGCGGGTGAAGGCCGACAGCCGCTGGTCCAGGATGATGGTCGCTTCCGGCGTGGTGACGGACTCCTCCTGGCGGACCATCAGTTCCCCGTGCCGTGCCGTGGCCGCCCAGTGCACACGGCGCATCGGATCACCGTGGCGGTATTCCCGGGTCATGACGTCGTCGTCGCTCGGGTTGGCCCGGATGCGCGTGGCGGTGACGCCGTCGTGCCCCCTGGCGCCGGCCAGCCCGGTAACGGGAAGTTCGACGGCGGCGGGCGTCACGGTGAGGATGTCGCCGTCGTCGATGGCGTGGCGGTGCACGGACAGCCCGAAGGGGTCGCTGAACTCGGCCGTGACCGGCCCGATCAGGAACTGGCCCCGGTTCCCGGAGCGCAGGTGATATTCGTAGCGGCTGGCCCCGCCCATGGCCGAACGGGCCGGGAACCGGAAAACAGGGGATTCGCCGAACCGGGCGGGAAGGTGCTCCTCCATGAGCGCGTGGCCGGAGCCGACGCCGGTCCGGGCCACGGCCAGGCGGACCGTGGCCGTGGCCGCCGTTTCGACGCTGGCAGGGGTGAACTCCCGGTAGACGCTGAAGTTGGGCTTGAGCAGGCGCGTTCCGGCCAGCGAGAGCAAAGGCAGGACGAACAGCAGGATGGCCAGCGCCAGCAGGTCCCGGCGCCCCATCACCTGGGCTGCCAGCAGGAACACCGCGCCCGTCCCCAGCAGTCCCCAGCCACGGGTCGTGAAGATGTGCCTCGGGATCCGGTCTTTCAGCGCCACGGCCGGGCCACCCCTAGCGGCGGTTCGGCAGCGTGGCAGCCGGGGCGGCCGCCAGGTCCGGGCTGACCGGGACCTTCGCCAGGAGGGTACGGATGACGCTCTGGGCAGTCTCGCCAGTGCTCGCGGCTTTGCGGTCCAGGATGATCCGGTGGGCCAGAACGGATTCAGCCACGCTGACGATGTCGTCGGGCAGCACAAAGTCGCGGCCTTCCAGGGCCGCCGTGGCTTTGGCCGCGCGCAGCAGCTGGAGCATGGAACGGGGGCTGGCACCGAGCCGGAGCATCCCGCTTTCGCGCGTGGCGCGGCCCAGGGACACGGTGTATTCCTTGATCGACTGGGAGACGTACACCTGCCGCACCGTGGCAATCATGGAGGCGACCTCGGCGGCGGTGACGACGGCGGTGACCTTGGCCAGGGGGGATGTGGCCTGGTGGGTTTCCAGCATCTCCATCTCGGCTTCCTTGTCCGGGTAGCCCATCGAGATCCGGGCCATGAAACGGTCCCGCTGTGCCTCCGGGAGCGGGTAGGTCCCCTCCATTTCGATCGGGTTCTGCGTGGCCACCACCATAAACGGCTCGTCGAGCCTGTAGGACTTGCCGTCCACGGTGACCTGGTGTTCCTCCATGCATTCCAGCAGGGCAGACTGCGTCTTGGCCGAGGCGCGGTTGATTTCGTCGCCGATGACGATGTTGGCGAACACGGCTCCGGGCCGGAACTCAAAGGACCTCGACGCCTGGTTGTAAATGGACACGCCGGTGACATCGGACGGGAGCAAATCAGGGGTGAACTGGATGCGGCTCACCGAACAGTCGATGGTGCGGGCCAGCGTCTTCGCGAGCAGGGTCTTGCCGACCCCGGGGACGTCCTCGAGGAGCAGGTGGCCCTGGGCCAGGAGTACGGTCAGTGCCAGCTTGGCCGCTTCCGCCTTTCCGTCGATCACGGTGTTGATGGCGGTCAGGATCCGCTCGCTGGCGGAGCGGAAAGCCTCCGCATCCATGGCCGCGGGCGCCCGGGCGGGGCGCAGCGCAGCCGGGAGCGCAGCCGCGGCGGAGTCGTCCCTGAGGTCCGGCCCCTCAGGGAGTGCTTCGCCTAGGGAGATGCGGTGGTAGTCCATCGGTAGCCTTTCAGCCCTGGTGGTTCCCGGGTCGGATCGGCATGGAGCCTGCCGGGCCACTCGTCGGGTGTGTGCCTGTGTTCCTGACCGTTGATTCCTAGCCTCCCTGCTCCTGGCTGCTGATTTTTTCCGTGGTGCGGAAGCCGGTCTTTAGACCAGAGTACTAACACAACTGCCGGGCCTGACAGAGAGTTCCGGGGAAATCTCCGCCAGGCTTCCGCCCGGCTGGTAGCGCGGTCGGGTTAACTCCTGCGCGGGCCGGTTCATCCGGCCGGGGACCGCCGATAAGGTTGAAAGATGAGCACCCCCCTTACCCCCGTCCCGTTCCGTGCGCCCGGCAGCGATGGCACCGGCAGGCAGGGATATCCGCCGGCGCCGGAACCGCTTCCCGTGCCGGTCATGGACAACCACACCCACCTGGATTTCCCCCACAGCGAGCTGAAGGTCAGCATCACCGACGCCCTCGACGCCGCCGAAGCGGTCGGGGTGCAGGGTGCCGTGCAGGTGGGGTGCGACCTCGAATCGTCCAGGTTCACCGTGCGGGCGGTCGAGCTGGACCCGCGGCTGCTCGGCGCCGTCGCCCTCCACCCCAATGACGCGCCGGACTACGCCGCCCGGGGCGAACTGGAGGAGGCCCTGGCCGAGATTGAAGCCCTCGCGGCGCACCCGCGGATCCGGGCCATCGGCGAGACGGGCCTGGACTTCTTCCGCACCGAGGGCGAGGGGCTGGCCCACCAGCGCTACTCCTTCCGCCGACACATCGATATCGCGAAGCGCCTTGGGCTGACATTGCAAATCCATGACCGTGACGCCCACGATGACGTGGTGCAGGTGCTGCGGGAGGAAGGCGCCCCCGAGCGCGTGGTGTTCCACTGCTTCTCCGGCGGGGAGGACCTGGCCCGGATCTGCAACAGCGAGGGCTGGTATATGTCCTTCGCCGGGACGCTGACGTTCAAGAACGCCGCCAACCTCCGGGCCGCGGTGGCCATCGCGGAGCCAGAGCGGATCCTCGTCGAAACGGATGCCCCGTTCCTCACCCCGCACCCGCACCGGGGCCGTCCCAACGCCAGCTATCTGGTCCCGTACACCGTCCGGGCCATGGCCGAATTGACTGGATGGGAGCTCTCGGAACTGTGTTCCCGAATTGCCGGAAATACCGTGCAGGCCTACGGATCCTGGGACTGATGTGACGAAAACAAACCCCGCGGGGTAGATACTTGGTATGCACAATTTGTTGGACGGTTTATAACGCTCCGGTTACAGTGGACAACTATTAGCCGGGGTCGGGGAAGGCCTTCGGATAGTTTCACTCCTGCAGGGCGCGCATCGTGGCCAACGAACCATGGGCGCGCTCTCGTTTGTGAGTGTGGCGGTGCACACAGCTGCCGCGGACACACCGCACCGTTTCCGGTGCCGCCTCCGGGCTGTCTGCGACGGGTGGGACTGTGCACTTTTCCCCGTGCCCGGATGGTCCAAAAGATACGGGCAATCGTGGTCAAGTTCTTTACATCGGATGGCAAGTTCAGCTTCGTCAAGGTCGGCACGCAGCTCGTGGTGCTCGTCGCCCTGGTGCTGGGGCTCGTCGCCTTCGTCGGCAACAACAAGACAGTCACCCTCAACGTCGACGGCAAAGTGAGTTCCGTCCAGACCTTCGGCGGCACTGTCGGCCAGGTGGTCAAGGGCGCCAGCCTTGAACTCCAGTCTTCCGACCGGGTCACGCCTGCTGCGGACTCCCATGTACAGGACGGCACCGTCATCAACGTCAACCTCGCCAAGGCCGTCAAGGTCAGCCTGGACGGCGCCGAGCGGACCATCAGCACCACCTCACCCACCGTCGAAGGCCTCGTGACGGAACTCGGCGTCGCCAGTTCCTCCGAGCTGTCTGTTCCGAAAGACGCGCAGCTCGCGGTCTCCGGTTCCTTCGTGTCCATCTCAACGCCAAAGACCGTGAGCATCGTCGCTGACGGCAAGGCCGACAAGACCACGACGACTGCCGCCAATGTGTCCCAGCTCCTCTCCGACGCCGGCATCGCGCTGGCCGCGAGCGACCGCGTCTCGCAGCCGGGCAACGCGCCCGTGGTCAATGACATGGTGATCAAGGTTTCCCGCGTGGACGTCAGCAAGACGGCAGACGCCACCGAGTCCGTGCCGTTCGAAACCCTCACCTCGGAGGACGCCGGCATGGCCAAGGGTGAAAAGAAAGTGACCCAGGCGGGCGTCGCCGGCACCATCAACAAGAGCTTCAAGCTGGTCCTGGTCGACGGCCGCGAGGCCTCCCGCACCCTGGTGTCCCAGTCCGTCAGCACGCAGCCGGTCACCGAAAAGGTCACTGTCGGCACCAAGGAAAAGCCGAAGCCGGCAGCCCAGGCCGCCGCCGCGAACACCGGTGCCGCGGCCCCGGCCATGATGAACGAAGCCATGTGGGACAAGGTCGCGCAGTGCGAGTCCGGCGGCAACTGGTCCATCAACTCCGGCAACGGCTACTACGGCGGCCTGCAGTTCGACGTCCGGACCTGGCTCGGTTCCGGCGGCGGCGCGTACGCACCGAATGCGGCCGGGGCCAGCAAGGCCCAGCAGATCGACATCGCCAACCGCGTCTACGCTCAGCGCGGCCTGCAGCCGTGGGGCTGCGGCTGGGCCGCCTCAAGCTAGTGGCGCCGGGCCGGGGCCTTGGCTCCGGCTGACGGGCATGAATCAGCGCCGGTTCCGCAGCGGCTGACCACGGCAGCGGAAGTCCGGCATGGGCCGGGTCCGGTTTTTCGGACCCGGCCTTCGCCATGCCCGGGCCGGGCAACGGGATAGGATACCTAGGTGACTGAACCGACCCCCTCCGCGCCAGGCAGTGCGCCAACCAGTGCACCAACCAGCACGCCGGCGGGCGCCCCCGCACCCCTCATGGGCGCCTCGGACATCCGCAGGCTGGCCGAGGAAATCGGCGTCCGCCCCACCAAGAACCTCGGTCAGAACTTCGTCATTGACGGCAACACCATCCGCAGGATCGTGGCGGCTGCTGACATCCACCCGGACGAGACAGTCCTGGAGGTCGGGCCGGGGCTGGGGTCCCTCACCCTGGGCCTGCTGGACGCCGCCCGCTCGGTCGTCGCCGTCGAGATTGATCCGGTCCTCGCCGGCAAACTCCCTGCCACAGTCGCCGCGTGGCGGCCGGACGCCGTCGGGAATTTCCACCTGGTCCTCGCCGATGCCATGCGGGTCACCGAGCTTCCCGTGGAGCCCACCGCGCTCGTGGCGAACCTGCCCTACAACGTCGCCGTCCCGGTGGTCCTGCACCTGCTGCAGCACTTCCCGAGCCTCCGCCACGGCCTGGTCATGGTCCAGGACGAGGTGGCCGACCGGCTGGCCGCCGGGCCCGGGTCCAAGACCTACGGCGTGCCCTCGGTCAAGGCGGCCTGGTACAGCAGCATGCGCAAGGCCGGGGTCATCGGCATGAACGTCTTCTGGCCGGCGCCCAAAATCCACTCCGGCCTCGTGGCGTTCACCCGCAGGGAACCACCCGTCACCACGGCCACCCGGGAACAGGTGTTCGCCGTCATCGACGCCGCTTTCGCCCAGCGCCGCAAGACCCTGCGCGCCGCCCTGGCCGGCTGGGCAGGCAGCGCAGCGGAGGCCGAGCGGTGCCTTCGTGCCGCCGGCGTCGACCCCACCGCCCGCGGCGAAGTGATCGACGTCGCGGCGTTTTCGCGGATCGCGGAAGCGCACGAGCGCCCGGCTCAATGACCCCCGCGGCAGCCACGGAAACGTGAGGCCGCACCCGCGCTGTGCTTGGAGCCTGCCCCTGCCATGCCATAGCGTGGAGCCATGAACGCAGTGAGAGGGCGCTTTGCCGCGAGGACTGTCCGGGTCAAGGCTCCCGGCAAAGTAAACGTCTCACTGGACGTCGGGCCGCTGCGTGCGGACGGCTACCACTCGGTGGCCAGCGTCTACCTCGCGGTCTCCCTCTACGAAGAAGTCGCCGCCACCAGCACGGACACCGGGGAGATCACGGTCAGTATCAGCCCGGAAAGCACCCTGGACCTCGACGGTGTCGACATCCCCCTGGACCGGCGCAACCTGGCCTACAAGGCCGCGGCCATCATGGCCGACGTCTCGGAGCACTCCACCGGCGTCCACCTCGAAATCACGAAGCGGGTTCCCGTGGCCGGCGGCATGGGCGGCGGCTCGGCCGACGCCGCAGCCACCCTCCTTGCCTGCGACGCGCTGTGGAACAGCGGCCTCTCGCGCGACGAACTCGCCCATCTGGCCGCCGAACTCGGCGCCGACGTGCCGTTCTCCCTACTCGGCGGAACCGCCGTCGGGCTCGGCCTGGGCGACGAACTCTCGCCGGCCCTGGTCAAGGCGCAGACCGACTGGGTCCTCGTGGCCGCGGACTTCGGCCTGCCCACCCCCGAGGTCTACCGGACCCTGGACCGGCTGCGCGCCGCCGAAGGAGCGGTCATCGAGGAGCCCACCGCGGTGGACCCGATGATCCTCCAGGCCCTGCGGGCAGGCGATGCCGATGCCCTGAGCCGGGTGCTGGTCAACGATCTCCAGCGCGCCTCGATTGAGCTGGCCCCCAGCCTCCGGGACACCCTCGGACTCGGTGAATCCCTGGGGGCGATCGCCGGAATTGTCTCCGGCTCCGGCCCCACGGTCGCGCTGCTGGCCCACAGCCCGGCGGCGGCTGAGGGACTGGCCAACGACCTGCGGCACCACGGCCTCGACGCCCTGGCGGTGCACGGCCCGGTTCACGGGGCGCGCATCATCTCCGATACGCTCCTTTAAGAGGATTGTCGTCCTCCTCCGCACGACCTACCGGGCTTGGGTCAATCCAGCCTGACCAGATTCGCTCGACATTATTCTTCTCTAGGAAAGCAGTTCCCAGTGGCACACCTGCTCGGCGGCGAGAACCTCACGGTCTCGTATGCAACCCGTACCGTCCTCGATGGCATCACCCTCGGCCTTGAAGAGGGCGACCGGATCGGCATGGTCGGCCGCAACGGCGACGGCAAATCGACGCTGATGCGGCTGCTGGCCATGCGCGCCACCCCGGACTCCGGCCGCGTCACCAAACGCAGCGAAGTCAACATCGGCTACCTGGACCAGAGCGACGTGCTCGACGGCGACCTCACCGTCGGCGCCGCTATTGTCGGGGACCAGGCCGACTACGAATGGGCCCGCAACCCGCAGATCCGCGAAGTCATGGGCGGACTCGTCTCCGACGTCGACTGGCACGCCAACGTGCACGCACTCTCCGGCGGCCAGAAGCGCCGTGTGGCGCTCGCCAAGCTGCTGATCGAGGACCACGACGTCATCATGCTCGACGAGCCCACCAACCACCTCGACGTCGAGGGCGTCGCCTGGCTGTCCCGGCACCTGAAGACCCGCTGGCGGCCCAACCAGGGCGCCTTCCTCGTGGTCACCCACGACCGCTGGTTCCTCGACGAAGTCTGCACGAAGACCTGGGAAATCCACGACGGCATCATGGACCCGTTCGACGGCGGCTACGCGGCCTATGTGCTGGCCCGCGCCGAACGTGACCGCTCAGCATCCGTGGTGGAAAGCAAACGCCAGATGCTCGTGAAGAAGGAGCTCGCCTGGCTCCGGCGCGGCGCCCCGGCCCGCACCGCCAAGCCCAAATTCCGGATCGAGGCTGCCAACGCCCTGATCGCCGACGTCCCCGAACCGCGCGACTCGACGGCGCTGAGCAAGATGGCCACGGCCCGGCTCGGCAAGGACGTCCTGGACCTCGAGAACGTCTCCCTGGACTTCCTGGGCGGCGAGCCCGGCCAGAAGCTCTTCGACAACATCACCCTGCGGCTCGCCCCCGGCGAGCGGCTCGGCCTGGTGGGCGTCAACGGCGCCGGCAAGACCACCCTGCTGAAGCTCCTCAACGGCGAGATCCAGCCCACGTCCGGCAAGGTCAAGCGGGGCAAGACGGTGGTCACCGCGGTCCTGACCCAGGAGGTCAAGGAGCTCGACGACGTTTCGGATCTGCGCGTCATCGAAGTGATTGAGCGGGAGAAGCGTTCCTTCAACGTCGGCGGCAAGGAATTCACCGCCGGCCAGCTCGTGGAGCAGCTTGGCTTCACCAACGAGAAGCAGTGGACCCCGGTCAAGGACCTCTCCGGTGGCGAACGCCGGCGCCTCCAGCTCCTGCGCCTGCTCGTGGGGGAGCCCAACGTGCTGATGCTCGATGAGCCCACCAACGACCTCGACACCGACACCCTGGCCGCCGTCGAAGACGTGCTGGACGGCTGGCCGGGCACACTCGTCGTCGTCAGCCACGACCGCTACCTGCTGGAACGCGTCACGGACCACCAGATGGCGCTGCTCGGTGACGGCAAGATCCGCGCCCTGCCGCGCGGCGTTGACCAGTACCTGGAACTGCGTGAAGCGGCGCTGGCCGGCTCCACCATCACCGGCGGCGGCAACCCGGTCACCGCTGCCAGCGGCGCTTCGGCACCCGCGGCAGCCGGTCCGTCGGAGGGCGAAAAGCGGGACGCCCGCAAGGCCAAGAACCGGATCGACCGCCAGCTGGGCAAGCTCAAGCAGCAGGAAGACAAGATCCACGCCCAGATGACCGCTGCCGCCGCCGACCCCTCTGCCGTCGGCGAACTCGGCGGACTTAACAAAAAACTCAAGGAGTTCGCCGTCGAACGCGAAGCCCTCGAACTCGAATGGCTCGCCGCGCTCGAGGTGCTGGGGGAGTAGGCTTCCGGGCCGCTCGCCTCGGCCCACTCGAAACCCTTCGGACATGCCCCTTGGTGCAGGCCAGGGATGGGCATAATGGCACTATGTCCATTCTTGGGGGCCAGGGGAGGGCATGTCCCGCGGGGCGCTAGGTTGGTTCGGTTGCTTCGTCGCCGGCAGGGCTTCGCCATGTCCCTGGGTCCTGGCCCAGGCTGGACATGTCCCTCGGCCCACTCAAAACCCTTCGGACATGCCCCTTGGTGCAGGCCAGGGATGGGCATAATGGCACTATGTCCATTCTTGGGGGCCAGGGGAGGGCATGTCCCGCGCAGGGCTCAGAACTCCGGGGCCCGCCCCGGTGCCCGGCATGCGAAGTCCGGCTAGTCGTCGCTGCGGAGTTCGGGGTCCTTTTGGAGGCCCGTGAGGCCATTCCAGGCAAGGTTGACCAGGTGGGCGGCGACCTCGCGCTTGTCCGGGGTCCGGCTGTCCTGCCACCACTGGCCCGTCATCGCGACCATGCCGACCAGCATCTGCGCGTACATGGCGCCGTCGGCCGATGTGAAGCCGCGGCGCGCGAACTCGTCGGCCAGGATGTACTCCACCCGGGCCGTGACGTGGGAAAGCAAGGTGGAAAACGCCCCCTCGGGTTGGGTCGGCGGAGCATCGCGCATAAGGATCCGGAAGCCGTCCGCACGGTCCTCGATGTAGCTCAGCAGCGCCAGGGCTGCGCGCTCGACCAGGACGCGCGGCTTCGCTTCCTCGGACAGTGCGTCGTTGATGGAACCCAGCAGGATCCGGAACTCGAACTCAACGACCTGCGTGTACAGGCCCTCCTTGGAGCCGAAGTGCTCGTAGATCACCGGTTTGGAGACGCCCGCGGCAGCGGCGATCTCCTCGATGGTGGTCCCGTCCAGTCCGCGGAGCGCGAAGAGTCCCCGGCCGATGCCGATGAGCTGGCTGCGGCGCTGGGGCCCCGTCATCCGGATCCGGGGTACGTAATCGGCAGACCGGACGGGCCGGCCGCTGCGGCCCTCCGCCCCTCCGGATACCCCTGCGCTCTTGCTCACAGCTCCATCATGCCCCAGAACATCCGCCAGGAGGGCTGCGGCCGGACCACGGGCATGGCGCCAACACTTGGGGGCAACGCAGTGTGGCAGAATTGACTCTCGTGCCACAGGCTCAACGCCTGGGCATGGTCCGCCCTGGTGTAATGGCAGCACCCCGGCCTTTGGAGCCGTGGAGTATAGGTTCGAGTCCTATGGGCGGAACTGTTGCGCATCGCGGGGCCGGGAAACGGCGCCGCCGGGCGCGGCCCGGCGTGAGTCCAGTAGGATGAATCTGGCGCCGCGACCGGAGTGTGGTCCGCCCACACCGCGCGGATCCGGCAACCGAGGTGCACCAGCTGGCCTCGGCCGCCGGCCACCCAGATCCACCAAGCAGGGGCATGAGCTAAGCCGCTGAGCAAGGAGAGCCCGTACGTGAGCCCCGAGAAGACCGGCCCAGCCGCCGTCATCGTCCTAGCTGCAGGGGCCGGTACCCGGATGAAGTCCCGTACCCCCAAAATCCTCCACGAGATCGGCGGGCGCTCC
The DNA here is from genome assembly GCF_055412805.1 of Pseudarthrobacter kochi. Classification (NCBI taxonomy): domain Bacteria; kingdom Bacillati; phylum Actinomycetota; class Actinomycetes; order Micrococcales; family Micrococcaceae; genus Pseudarthrobacter; species Pseudarthrobacter kochi. Next base: position 40,463 of record NZ_JBVAYV010000002.1, on the reverse strand, counting down.
CTCGTTGGCCACGCGCTGCACGCCGCGCGCACCATCCGGCCGCAGGAGCTGGCACTCGTCGTCCGGCATGAACGGGACCTCGTGGCCGCCCACATCGCCGCCGTCGACCCGTCTGCCCTGATCGTCGACCAGGACGAGGTGCCCGGCACCGGCCGGGCCGTCGAGGCCGCCCTGGAGGCCCTCGACGCGCTTCACCCCGACGGCCGGCTCAGCGGCACGGTCGTCGTCACCTACGGCGACGTCCCCTTGCTCACCGGCCAGCTCCTCGCCGAACTCGTCGCCAGCCACGAGGCCGGCCATAACGCCGTCACCGTCCTCACCGCCGTCCTGGACGACGCCGCCGGCTACGGCCGCATCCTGCGGGCAGAAGACGGAACCGTCCTGGGCATCCGCGAGCACAAGGACGCCACGGACGCCGAACGCGGGATCCGCGAGATCAACTCCGGCATCTACGCCTTCGACGCCGCCGTGCTCCGCGACTCCCTGGCCCAGGTCACCACCGACAACGCCCAGGGCGAAAAATACCTCACCGACGTGCTGGGCCTGGCCCGGGCCGCCGGTGGCCGCGTCGCCGCCGTCGTGACCGAAGACCGCTGGCAGGTCGAGGGCGCCAACGACCGGGTCCAGCTCTCGGCACTGGGCGCCGAACTCAACCGGCGCACGGTCGAGGCCTGGATGCGCGCCGGCGTCACCGTCGTCGACCCGGCAACCACCTGGATCGATGCCACCGTCATCCTCGACGAGGACGTCCGGCTGCTGCCCAACATCCAGCTCCACGGCACCACCGCGGTGGCGCGCGACGCCGTCGTCGGTCCCGACACGACCCTCACCGATGTCCAGGTGGGGGAAGGCGCCACGGTGATCCGCACGCACGGTTCCGGCTCAACCATTGGGGCCCGGGCGAGCGTCGGCCCGTTTACCTACCTGCGCCCCGGCACCGTCCTGGGCGAGACCGGCAAGATCGGCGCGTTCTACGAGACCAAGAACGTCACCATCGGCCGGGGCTCGAAGCTTTCCCACCTCGGCTACGCCGGCGACGCCGAGATCGGCGAGGACACCAACATCGGCTGCGGCAACATCACTGCGAACTACGACGGCGAGAAGAAGCACCGCACGGTCATCGGCTCAGGCGTCCGTACCGGCTCCAACACCGTCTTCGTCGCGCCCGTCCAGGTGGGCGACGGCGCCTACAGCGGCGCCGGCGCCGTGATCCGCCGCGACGTGCCGCCCGGGGCCCTGGTCCTCTCGGTGGCCAAGCAGCAGAACGCCGAGGGCTGGGTCCTAGCGAACCGCCCGGACTCGATTTCCGCGTCCCTGGCCCAGGCCGCCGGCGCCACCACGACTTCCTCCAGTACTCCGGCATCTACAGAAGAGGGCTAGCAATAATGAGCGAAATTACGGCACGCGGCGAGAAGAAGCTGGTGCTTGCTGCTGGGCGCGCGCATCCGGAGCTGGCGAAGGAGATCGCCAAGGAACTCGGGACCGAGCTGCTGCCCCTGGACGCCTACGACTTCGCCAACGGCGAGATCTACGTCCGGGCCGGCGAAAGCGTGCGCGGCACCGATGCCTTCGTCATCCAGGCGCACCCCGCCCCGTTGAACAACTGGCTGATGGAACAGCTGATCATGATCGATTCGCTCAAGCGGGCCTCCGCCAAGCGGATCACGGTCGTTTCGCCGTTCTACCCCTACGCGCGCCAGGACAAGAAGGGCCGCGGCCGCGAGCCCATCTCCGCGCGCCTCATCGCCGATCTCTACAAGACCGCCGGCGCCGACCGCATTATGAGCGTGGACCTGCACACCTCGCAGATCCAAGGCTTCTTCGACGGCCCCGTGGACCACCTCATGGCCATCCCGCTGCTGGCGGACTACATCCGTACCCGCGTCGGCGCTGACGACATCACGGTGGTTTCCCCGGACACCGGCCGTGTCCGGGTCGCCGAACAGTGGGCCGAACGCCTCGGCGGCGCGCCGCTGGCCTTCGTGCACAAGAGCCGCGACCTCACCGTCCCGAACCAGGCCATCTCCAAGACAGTCGTCGGCCAGATCGAGGGCCGCACCTGCGTGCTGATCGATGACATGATCGACACCGGGGGAACCATTTCCGGCGCGGTCCAGGTGCTCAAGAACGCCGGCGCCAAGGATGTCATCATCGCGGCAACGCACGCCGTCTTCTCCGACCCTGCGGCCCAGCGGCTGTCCGAGTCCGGCGCCCGCGAGGTTGTCGTCACCAATACCCTGCCGATCGACGCCAGCAAGCGCTTCCCGCAGCTCACCGTGCTGTCCATCGCTCCGCTGATCGCCCGCGCCATCCGCGAAGTGTTCGACGACGGCTCCGTCACCAGCCTGTTTGACGGCAACGCCTAACCCGATTAACCCGGCAGCTGAGCCCGCTCAGCTGTCCGCCAGTACGGGGCCGTTTTCATGATTGCGGCCCCGCACTGGTAGCCTTGTACCGAAACCTTGGCGAGGGAGAGCGCCGGTATTCCGTATTGTTCCGTAATTCAGAGGAAATTATTACGGTAGCCGGACTGCTGGTCTCCGTTATCGACTGGGTCTGAATCTCCCTTCGGAAGGGCGGCCGCACAGCCACCCGGCGTTGAAGGTCGCAAACAGACCTCCGCCCTTGCTGACCACCGCTAGTCCACTAGGAGATACCCATGTCTGAGCAGAAGCTCGCAGCAGAAGTCCGCACCGAATTCGGCAAGGGCTTCGCCCGCCGCGCCCGCATGGCCAACCTGATTCCTGCCGTCATTTACGGCCACGGCGCCGAGCCGATCCACATTACCCTGCCGGCGAAGGCCACCACCCTGGCAGTCCGCAAGGCCAACGCCCTGCTGACCCTGGACATCAACGGCGAACAGCACCTGGCCCTCGTCAAGGACATCCAGCGCGACCCGATCAAGCAGATCATCGAGCACCTCGACCTCCTGACCGTCCGCACCGGCGAAAAGGTCACCGTCGACGTTCCCGTGCACCTCACCGGCGAACTGGCTCCGGGCAGCGTGTACAACCAGGAAATGACCGTCGTTTCCCTCGAGGCTGAGGCAACCCACCTGCCGACCGCCATCGAGGTCAGCATCGAGGGCCGCACCGCCGGCGAGCACATCCACGCTTCGGATCTCGTTCTGCCGAAGGGCTCCGTCCTGCTGGCCGACGCCGAGTCCCTCGTCGTGCACATCTCCGAGGCCACCGAGGTCTCCGAGGAAGAGGCATCGGCCGACACCACTGAAGGCTCCTCGGTCGCAGCCGAGTAGCACCCACGATTCCTCCGGTGGCCGGGTCCCCTTGGGGCCCGGCCGCCGTCGTCTCCGCCGGGCAACGCCAGCCCCCGCTGCCCGGAACCGGCCCCGCCTTGCCGAAGGCCATACCGAAGGACTGACCCATGACTGACACCTGGTTGATCGCAGGCCTTGGAAACCCGGGGGCGGAGTACGCCCACAACCGGCACAACGTCGGACAGATGGTCCTCGACGAACTCGCTTCCCGGATCGGGAGCGGCTTCAAGTCCCACAAGTCCCGGGCCCAGGTCCTGGAAGGCCGCCTCGGCATCGGCGGCCCCCGGGTCGTGCTGGCCAAGCCGCTGAGCTACATGAACGTCTCCGGCGGCCCGGTCTCGGCGCTGGCCAAGTTCTATGACATCGATCCCGGCCACGTCATCGCAGTGCACGATGAGATCGACATTCCCTTCAACACGGTGAAGCTGAAGCTGGGCGGCGGCGAAGGCGGCCACAACGGGCTGCGGGACATCTCCAAGGCCCTCGCCACCAAGGACTACCTGCGCGTCCGGGTCGGCGTGGGCCGCCCTCCGGGCAGAATGGACACTGCGGACTTTGTTCTGAAGGACTTTTCCGGCCCGGAGAAGAAGGAACTGCCCTTCCTGATCGACACGGCGGCCGACGCCGTGGAAGCCATGGTCCGTGACGGCCTGCTCGCGGCCCAGCAGCAGTTCCACCCGGCGAAGACGCCCTAGCAGGACCCGCCCCGGCACGTCAGCAGCGGGCCACGGGGTAACGCGCCGCCGCCGACCCGAATTGCTTCCAAGCTTCCAGAAATGCCTATATGATCGCTCTACTCTCATGTCGGGGGATACGGATACGCTACTTCTAGGCGGACGGTCTCAGGTTTGCTGTCCGCAAAGCGGTACGAAGGAAACTAGATGTCGAGGGAATCGCTGGGCTGGGGGAATGTTTCCACTACATTGGCACCCGCCGAAGAAGAACCGGTAACCGGTCCGCTGGACCGGCACAGGTGGTCCGGTCTCGCGCGCAATGCCGACGCCGACCGGGTTCGCAGCGCCCTGCTGGCCGAACACCGCATGGGCGTGGTCATCACCGGCGACCGCGGGGTGGGCAAGACCCAGGTGGGACGCACAGTGATCGCGGGTTTCGGGCCCGACGTCTACACCCTCCAGCTCCGCAGTTCCGGACCGGGCTCGGCCACCCCCTACGGCTGCCTGGCTTTCACGCTGGCCCGCCTGCCGCAAAGCTCCCTTGGCTCGCCGACGGCCATCCTGCATGGCATCACCTCGCTGATCCGCGACGACGCCGCCGGACGCAAGTGCGTCATCCTGCTGGACAACGCCGGTGCCCTGGACGAACTGAGCACGGGCGTCCTGCTCAACCTGGTGCAGACCCGGACAGCGCGGCTCGTCGCCACTGCCCAGCGGACCACGGACCTTCCGCCGGACTTTTACTGGCTCATCACCTCCGGGCAGCTGGCCGAAGTCCGGCTTGCCAACCTCACGGAGGTCGAAACCCTCGAAGTGCTCAAGGCAGCCCTCGGCCACCGGGTATCGAGCGCACTGGCGAGCCAGCTGCACCAACTTGTCGGCGGCAGCCCGACCCTGCTGCAGGCCGTGGTTTCGGAACAGATCGAACGCGGCAACCTCGTGCTCGCCGGCTCCGTTTGGACCCTGGTGGACGAGGTGGTTCTGGACGGCCGCACCGCGCTGGAAGACATCGTCCGCGCCCGGTACGCCCGCGAAACGCCGGTGGCACGGGAACTCATCGAGGTGCTGTCCTGTGCCCGCACCCTGCCGTTGGCCCGGCTCGCACGGATGTACAGCCCCGGCGTCATCGCGGACATGGAGGACGCCGGCCAGATCGTCGTCGACCGGACGGACCGCCACCTTGTCTCGCTCGGCGACCGCTATCTGGGCGACATCGTCCGCAACTGGCTCAGTGTCGAGCGCAGGCTGGAACTGCGGGACAAGGTGCCCGGTCACCAGCAGGATGAGCTGAACGAGCTCACCGTGGAGGACCTGCTGGCCTATGCGGCATGGACCCACGACTGCGACGCACCCCTGGCACCCGCCCACGCCGTGGCGGCCGCCGGCGCCGCCGTTAAACTCTTCGACCCGAAGTTCGCGCTCCAATGCGCCGGCAGCCTGAGCCCGGAGGATCCGGAATGGACCGAGGGGCAGCTGCAGAAGGCCGCCGCCTACCTTCAACTCGGGCTGCCCCTGCAGGCCATGGCCGCCCTGGACGATGTCTCGGAGGCCCAGCTCCGCTCTCTGGGTGCCGAAGCATATGCGGAACTGATAGCCGCGAAGGTGGACTGCATGTCCTGGCTCAAGGCCCGCACGGCCCAGGTCCCTGAGCTGATCCGGCAGGCCCGGCTGCGGCTCAAAGAACTCAAAACCGGCCAGCCCGATGCATCGGCGCAGGAGCTGACCCGCGCCGGACTGTGCCTGGACCTCTGCGAATTCAACTTCCTCTCCTTTGTCGGGGACTACGGGCCAATGATGGACCGGCTCAGCGCAGCGGCGAGCGCGGAAGTGGACGACATCAACGCCGTGCACCGGCTCAGGTCCGGAATCATCCTGATGGAAGCCCTGTGCATGACGGGCAAGGAAGTCGAGGCCCGGAAGCTGATGCGCGAGATCGGCGGCCAGCTGGGGGAATGGTCCAACGTACCGCGGATCCGGGAAAACTTTGCCTGGCGATCCTTCAACGTGCTGCTGTTATCCGGACAATGGCGCCAAAGCATCGACATGCTCAAGGACGCAAGCGGCCGGGCCGGCCACGGACTGCACTCCGGCAGCGCGCCCACTGACCTGGCCGTCGGACTCGCCTATGTCTACGCGGGCCGCGGCTACATGGCCCTCGACCCGCTCCTTGCCGCGATCGCGCAGCTGGAAGTCCGCGCGAGCCTTCACTCGTTGCGGCAGGCCTACGCAGCCACTGCCTTCGCCTACGCCCAGACCGGGAACTCCGTGCAGGCCTCCGTCTACTTGGACCGGGCCAGGTCAGCGGATGGCCCCGCACGCTTCGCGATCCGAACCTCTGCAGACTTCTGCATGGACATGGCCTCACGCTGGCTGGGTGATCCGGAGGCGAAGGACCGGCTGGTGCGCGCGGCCGAGGAACACTACCGGGCCGGCCGGTATACCCTGGCCGGAATCTCCATGCTCGGTGCGACGGTCAACGGCACCACCAAGGATTTCGAGTTCCTGGAGGAGATCGCGGCGTTCCGGCAGGGGGCCCTGGCGGAGCTGTCCCGGACCATCGCCCTGGGCAGCCGCAAGAAGGACGCCGCCATCATGCTGGAGGCCGCCGGCCAGGCCGCGGCCATGGAACTCGACGCCGTCCAGGCGAGGTGCGCTGCCCTCGCCTTCGACTTCGCCAAGGCTGCGGGGCTCAGCGGCAAGGCCAGCGCCGCACACGCCATCCTTGAGAGCCTCGCGGTCTCATTGCCGGCCCTGCCGATCATGCCAAGGAACAAGGGGCCGCTGCTCACGGACAGGGAGCGGCAGATTGCCGCCCTCGCCGGCAATGGCGTTTCGAACAAGGACATTGCCTTGGCCATCGGCATTTCTGTCAGAACAGTGGAAGGACACCTCTACCAGGTGTTCACCAAGCTGGGAGTTTCTTCGCGAAGTGATCTGCTTGGACTCATCTAGGAAGCGCGCAACCGCCCCCGACGCTGCGGAGGCATCCACGGTCCTGACCGGGCGAAAGGAGGACCTGCGTTCGGCGGTTGAAGCCGTCCAAGGGAGCAACCACGTCGCCGTCCTCCTGCTCGGTGACAGCGGGATCGGCAAATCCACCCTCCTCGAAGCCGTGGTGGCCGAACTGCAGACAGCCGTGACGCCCGTCCGCATCCACGGCAGCCCGTCCCTGTCGAATGTGCCCTACGGCGTGCTGGGTCCCTTTATTGTCGGGCTGCCCGTGCAGGAAGCCACTTCGCAGCTGGCCGTGCTCAGGACTTTCTGGGCGCGGCTCGAAGACGAGCGCAGCGCCTCCCAGAAGCCCCTGCTGCTGATCGTGGACGATGCCCATGACCTTGACGAGTCGACCGCCGGGATCCTGGTGGAACTCGCCGCCGCCGGCTGGGCGAAGCTGCTCGTGGCCTCGGCCACCCGGCCTGGCTTGCCGGAACCGCTGCTGCAGCTGTGGTTTGAGGGAATCGCCGAACGCCTCGACCTCCGGCCCCTGAGCCAGCAGCAGACAAACGAGATACTCGAAGGCACGCTGGGGCCGCAGGTCCTGCCGAGCGTCGCCGAAATCCTCTGGGAGGCTTCCGAAGGCAATCCGCTCCTGCTCAAGGGTCTCATCGAGGACGCGAAGAGCGACGGCACGCTGCTGCAACGCAACGGGGTCTGGCTGCTCGCGCGCCCGCTTAACAGCCACGGGGACCGTTTGACGGACGTCGTGCGGCGGCAGCTGCTCCGGCGCTCACCGGCCGAACGCCAGGCCCTGAACCTGATCGCCCTGTCGGAGCCGGTGTCCCGCGACGTCATTGAGTCCACGGTGGGCGAGGACCCGGTGGCGGCACTCATCGAACACGCGATGATCCGCGTCACGCCTGCGCCACACCCCCAATTGCGGCTGTGGCACTCCATCTACGCCGACACGCTGCGCAACCTGATTTCCCCGGCACGCAGCCTCCAGCTCCGGCAGAGCCTCCTGCGGCGCATGGACAGCGAACCGACGTCGGCAGAAGGCCTTCTGCGTCAGGTGAGCTGGTCAATGGAATGCGGAGCGGAGATCGAGGACCGGCAGTTGCTGCGGGCAGCCGTCCTGGCCAGCCGGCTGTATGAGGACGAGCTGGCCCGCAAGGCCGCCGCACTGGTCAAGGACCCTGAACTGCAGGTGGCAGCGCGGGCCGTGACAGCGCGGACCTACTTCAACACCTCGGACTATGCGGCCGCCCGGGACATCCTGGAGCCCGACTTCGCCAAGGGACTCAGCGTGGCAATGCTCCTGACGGGAACCCTGATGTGGGCTGCGGTCCAGGCCGCTCTCGGCCGCACGCCAGCGGACATCATGGACCGCGCCGGGGCCCTCCTGGAGGCAGGGGAGCGGCTGGGCAGGGGAAACCCGGACGACGCCGATGGCATCCTCAAGGCCACCAGGGAGCGATACGACACCATGCATGCCATGGTGTACGCCCTGGCAGGGGAGTACCCGGAGGGTGCCGGGACGGAAGCCGACGGCGAGGCCGTCCCCCCGGCCAATACCCTTGAAGCAGCGTTCAGGCTGGCACTGACATCGGAGCGGCTCCTGGTGCAGGGCAAGGCAGTCCAGTCCTTCGCCGCTGTCTCCGAGGCCCTGGAAACCGCGGGCTCAGGACACGACGAACTGTATTTCCTCGCGGAATTCCTCGTGGCGCGGGCAGCGGCTGCCGTGATCCACGGGGGCGACTGGGAAGCCGCCGAAAAGCTCCTGGCCGGAGTCGGCGCCGGGCAAGGGCCCAACCTCATCTCGTTAGGCGGGGGAGTCCACGCCGCGCACGGCATCATCCTGCTGTACCAGGGCAAGGCCGCCCAGTCCCTGAACACCCTCAGCGCGGCCCTGGAGTCACTGCGGCTCGCGGATCCCCAGCAGCTCTTCGCCCTGGTCTCCTCGATGGGGTTCGCCGCCGCCGCCGAAGTCGGTGCCAAAGACAAGGCCTCGGCGTTCCTCGCCGACTACGAAGCCGCGCCCCGGGCGGTCTCACGCTACCTGCGCGTCCTCTCGCAGATGGCAGTCACGTACGGAAAAGCGCGCCTCGGCAATTACCCGGGGGCCGTCGACGAGCTCCGCGCGCTGGGCCGGCCCCACGGGGACGGTTCCACCGCGGGCCTGGAATTTGATTCGCTTGCCTTCTGCCTGGCTTTGGGAGACCGCGACGCGGCTGTCCGGCTCCTCGAACTGCAGCCCGCGCTGGAAGGCCCCAGGCCGGCCGCTATCTGTCACTATGCGGCGGCGATCAGGACGGACCTCGCCACCGACCATCTGGAAGCAGGCAAGAGCTGCGCAGACGCCGAGCTGTGGGGCTTCGCGGCACTTGCCTATGATGCCGCTGCGAACGGGTACCGGGCGGCCGGTGACACCCTGCGCGAGCGTATGGCGCTGTCCCAGCGGAAGCGGTGCCTGGACCGGGCAGACAGCCTCGCCGGCCAGGAACAGGAAGCTGAAGCTGACGCCCTCGGCCTGCTGACCCGCCGCGAGCGCGACATCGTGGCGCTCGCGGTCCGCGGCCTCAGCGACCGCCAGATTGCCGCCGAGCTGCAGGTTTCCATCCGGACAGTCGAAGGCCACCTTTACCGCAGCTACGCCAAGCTGAACGTCAAGGGCCGCGATCAGCTGCCGGGAGTCTCCTCCTCCTAGCCTCCGCCCGGGCGTTCCACGGGCAGCCGGTTCTTCCGGTCCTCCGCCCCTGACTTCTGCACGTGTGAAGGCAACACTGCCTTTTCCCCTTCGGGCGTGCGTAACTCCGGGGGGCCGGCAAGTAGGCACCACGCCGCCCGGGTATGGGGACCGCGTAGCCGGAACGCACAACTGTCGGAAGCCGGCTGCCGTGGCAAGTACCCTCAATCCCGGTTTCGTCGGAACCCGTCACGAATTCGAGTACGGACTACCGGTGCGCGGGTGCCCTCGGGTTCGCTAGATTGTAGTCAGCACCAGGAACAAAGGACTCTGAACAAAGGACTCTGAACAAAGGACCCTGAACAAAGGACTCTGAACAAAGGACTCTGAACCAGGAGACTGAATCAGGGACTCCGAGCAAAGGACTTTGAACGTGGAGCCATCAACGCGGAAGCGGTCCAGGCAATCCAAAGACGCTGCCAGGGTCGCCGGCGTGGGGAACGATGGTCCACTCTGGTGCAACAGACATTGAATTATTTCCGAAACGGTCTCCCGAATGGTTCCCGCCGAGTGCGTGAACCCCTTTGACGGAGCCGACGGCGTCGGAACCTTCTGAGACCGAGGTTCCTCCCCCCAGCCGCCGTCGGCTCCCTAAGTTTTCCGTGGCCCCAGTCCTGGCTCGGCCGCCCGATAGCCGGGCGGCCGTGCCAGAACTGTGAAGCCCCAGCGTGGCATTGCGCCCGCGCGGTGGGGGCCCTGCGGTGGCACTTGGCAGCCCAGGCGCGGCGGCCTCCGGACCTGCCGCTGCACCGAGACACCCGTGGAAAGCTGCACCGAAACACCGGTGGAAAAGGGTCCCCGTCGGGCTGGAACTTCGAGTCGAACTACTTGGTTTGAGGCCCGGAACGGCCGGAAGATTCTGAGTACAACTACGTAGCCCAGGGCTGGCCCCTACGCCCGTAATCGAGTAGCACATACGCATCCCGAAAATTCCCCATATCAATAAGTTGGACCTATCGGTAGTCATAACTTTGATTGCGAAGGTCTCTCTCATGTACCAGCAAGAAGCCGGCCTGCCTGCGGGCAGCGGCAGAACAGATGTGATGTCAGCCGCCCAACGTCCGGGGAAGGGGCGGCCCGAGAAGCACTACACACGCCACAAGACCGTTGCGGAGGTGGCAGCGGCCCTGACCTCGGGATCGGGATGCGGGGCCGTGATTGTTGGGGAACACGGGGCAGGAAAGTCCTTTGTTGCCCAGCGGGCCCTCGAGAAGCTCGGTGAAGACTACCTGGTGGTTCAGGTCCGGGGCAGCTCCATTTCCTCCAAACTTCCTTACGGGGCCCTCAGCGTACTGCTCAACGAACTTGAAGCATCCCACCTTGAGCACCCACTGATGGTGCTGCGTGGCTTGACCCAATTGCTTCACAACCGGGCCCAGGGCCGCAGCGTCGTCCTCTTTGTCGATAATGCGCATGACCTCGATGAGCTCTCCACCATGATGGTTGCCCAGCTCTGCGCCGGTGGACACGTCCTGCTGCTCGCAGCGTGCGTTGACCTGCCTAATCTGGGGAGCGACATCATGGGGCTCTGGAAGGACGACCTGCTGCGCAGGGTGGATCTTGGGCCCTTCGATTTCATCGAAACGGCGGACAGCCTTGCCCATGAGTACGGCGGACACTTTTCCCACACAGCGGCACGTGCCCTCTGGAACGCCAGCGGCGGCAATCCGCTCTTCCTGCACTCCCTGGCCCGGGAGCAGATCAAGCTCGGCACGATTGTCCGCCACGAGGATTCCTGGGTTTTGGGGGAGAAACCGGTGGCTCTGGCCGGTGAGATCAGGGATGTTCTCAAGGCCCGCCTGAACCGGCTCAGCCCTGGCCAGCGCGATGTTTTTGAGCTTTTGTCGCTCGCCGGAGCGCTGCCGCTGCAGACCCTCATGAGCGTGTCCAAGGCGCAGGACATCGATACGCTCCAGGAGCGCGGGCTGATCCACGTCAGCCATGACCATCCGCCCATGGTGAGCATCGCCAACCCGGTCACGGCCGGAATCGTTGCCAGTGTGGTTCCGCCCGGCCGCAGTGCAGAGCTTCGCCGCCGGTTGGGTGCTGTTCTCCAGGATCAGGACCTCGACGAGTTCACGGGATCCACCGCAGTGGCGTGGGCTTTGGACTGCGGGGAAGACGTGGAGCCCGGGCTGGCCCTGGCCGCGGCCCGCCTCGCGAACAAAGCATCCGATCCGCAGTCCGCCCTCAGATTCACCCGGGAAATCGCGGGCAAGGAGAAGCTCGCCGAAGTGGCCGTCGAATCTGCCAGAGCGCATATGTCCTTGCACAATGACGAAGCAGCACGCCGTGTCCTGGCTGACGTTGAACTGCGCGCCGGCGATGGACTTGCCCTGGATGAGTGGGCCTCCCTTCAACTGCTGTGGGCCGAGCTGGACAGGCGCAGCCCGGCAGCGGGGGCAAACGCACTGGCCCGGCTGCAGGAGATTGAACTGCGGCTGACGGCGTCAGGGGACCCCGGGGCGGGGCTGAAGATGGTTGGTGAGCGTGTCCGCCTGGCTTATGCCGAGCTGGCCGCCTTCGAAGGCCGGTACGGTGATGTCCTGCAAATTTTCCAGAATGTGGATGCCACGGACCTGGGCAGCGAAGCAAAGGTCATGGCCGCGAGCCTTGTGAGTGAGGCGAAGGCGGTCACCGGCGACATCCTGGGTGCGGTCGGGCTCGGGAGGCAAGTCATTCTGGCCGCCGGCACGCTGGACCTGTCCGACGGTTCGATCCGGGAAATCCGCGGTCGGTTCCTTCTGCTCCTGCTCCTGTCGGCCAAGTACCGGGAAGCCGCAGACTTCCTCGCGGGCACCTCGGAGTCGTGGGACGAGCAGGCCAGGCTCGGCGGGATGTTCGAGATCGGACAGGGAATCGTCGACCTCCACCGTGGCCACCTCACGAGGGCACTTCAACGCCTGGAGTCCGGGGTTTGGCAGCTGAGGGTAAACGATCCGGATGCAGTTGCCGGACTCGCAACCGCAGCCTGTGCCTATGCATTCGCGCTCCAGGGCGATGAGGAAAAAGCGGGTGCCCTGCTGGTGGAAATCGAGGAGCTGCAGCCCCGGGCACCGTGGCTGGTGAACCGCATCACACGGTACTTTGAACTCTCTGCCAAGGCGGAAATCGGCCAAAAGACCGAGGCCCTGCGCGCACTGAAGCTGGAAGCCGACATGGACACCGAGGCCTCGGCGCTTGCTACCGGCCTCCAGTTCCTCTCAGCGGTGGCCCGGCTGGGTGACCGTCAGGCAAGCCAGAAGCTCAGCGATCTCGCGGGCCAGGTCACCGGGCAGTTCGCCGGCCTCTGCTCCCGGCTTGCGGAAGGGCTGAAGGACGCCGACAGCGAGGAACTGCTGGCAACGTCCAAGGACGCCGATGCGGCCGGCAACGCAGTTTTCGCCAGGGATGTGACCAGGAAAGCGGTCAGTTGTGCCAACGACGCCGGCAACCGCATCTCCCTCAGGATGGCCCAGCGCACGCAGCAGTCCCTGGAGGACCGGTTCGGCAACCCAAGAAATGGCGTGCTCTCACTTTTGAGCGCGACGTTGACAGCACGGGAATCCGAGGTGGCGGTCCGGGCAGCCGCCGGTACGTCCAACCGGAAGATCGCTGACGAGATGCACGTTTCCGTCCGGACCGTTGAGGGGCATCTCTACCAAGTATATGCGAAGCTCCACGTCGCGAGCAGGTCGGAACTCAAAGATGTCATCTCCGGACCAGTGGAACACGCCCGCCTCGGCTGACCGACCGGGCCCCCCTTCCTCCGGGCGGCCCGGGACATCCGGGAGCCGCCGCGCCGCCGCAGGGAGGGCTGCGGGTGGAAAGTCTGACTGAGTCCGCCACGCTGGTTGGCCGGTCCGGCGTCGTCAAGAATATCGTCAGATGCCTGCGCGACGACGGGATGTCCGGCGCTCTCGTCGTCGGCAACCCGGGCACGGGAAAGACGGCCATTTCCAGGGCGGTCATCCGCGAACTCCGCCCGCACACTGCCGTGATCCGACTCGCGGCAACGCCGGCATTGTCTGCCGTGCCGTTCGGCGCGCTTTCGCCCTATCTCGGCCAGCTGCCCGCCCACGACCTGGATTCATTTTCCGCGGTCGTGAAGGCCGTGACGGACAGCATCAAGTCCGAGCCCAGCAAACCGCTTTTTGTGATCGATGACGCCCAGTGCCTGGACCGCGGGACGACGCAGCTTGTAGCGCAAGCCGTCGCCACCGGTGCGGCCAGTGTCCTGGCGACCTGCCGGCCGGGTTTGTTGATCCCGGAGGAATTCCTGGCGCTTTGGGATGACGGAATCCTGGCCAAATTCGACCTGGAGCCGCTCACCCGTGCCGAGGTGCATCAGCTCTGCGAGCAGGTGCTCCGCGCCGACGTCTCGCCCTGGGCGAGTGCGGTGTTCGCAGATGCCTCCGCCGGCAACCCGTTTATGCTGCTGTCCCTGATTGAGCACGCCCGGAACACGGGGGCCCTGGGGCTGCGCCATGGAATCTGGTTCCTCATCTCGCCTCCCGGCTTGTCCGATATCCCGGTGGCTGATCTGATCGGTCACGAACTGCGGTCCATGTCACCGGAGGAGAGGACAGCTGCCGCGATAGTGGCCCTCGCGGGACCGCTTCCGCTCGGCCAGCTCTTGGGATTCGGTGGCCCCAAGGCTGTCGACGCCCTGGAAAGGGCCGGGATCATCAGAGTGTCCCGGGGCGCCGACCGAACCGTCCGGCCCGCGAGTCCCCTGATCGGTGAGATCATCCGCCGTTGGGTTCCGGCGGGTCGAAGCGCCGGATTGCGTGCCAGTTTTGTCTCACTGCCCCCGGGAGCGTCGGTGCCTCCCGAAGCCTTCCTGAACCGGGTCCGGTGGGCGCTGGACTGCGGAGCCGCAGTGCCGGCGGACCAGCTCCTCAAGGCGGCCAGCATCGCCAACGTTGGCCTCGACGCGCAGACAGCGTTGAGGACCGCGGCCGCGGTTTCCGAGGATGCGATGATTCCGGAGGCACGGTTGCAAATGGCATATTCGCGGTATCTGCTGGGGGACCGCCAGCAGTCCGCACAGTTCCTGCAGCTCGCGGGACCTGTCCCGAACCAGGACGCCCGGTACCTGGCGGCCCTGTTGTCCGCCCGCCTGAGGGGGCCGGCAAAGCTGCTGGCAGACGGCGCCGCACCCACCGGCCCGGGTGTTCCCGCCGGTGGAGCAGCACCGGCCGCAACGGGGCCGTCGTGGTTGGATGTTGCCGCGATCGCCGTGGCGGCGGAGCCCCTCGGGAGCCAGCCCCGCGGCGGCACCGAGGACCGTGAGGGCGGTCTGAGCCAGCTGGTTGTGGCCGCCGGGGATCGGCGCGACATTAAGATTCCGGCGGAGTCACAGCTCGCCGAGTTGCTCTGTGCCAAAGGCAAGGTGGCGGAAGGCCTGGGGCTGGCCCGCGAGGCCTGGCACGGGGCGCGCAGCGCCAGCCAGGCGTTGCCCCTCGTCTACGAAGACCTCCTGGTGCGGTACAGCCTGAGCCTGAACTGGGCGGGGGAGTGGGAGGCGCTCGCCTCGGCCCTCGATGAGTACGAGGCTGACTTCCCCTCGAGGCTGCTGCTCAGCGGCGGCATCCTGCACTTGATGAGAGGCCTCGCCCGTGTCCGCCAGGGGCGCATGCCCGAGGGCATTGCCGAACTCGTTTCCGGCGTCGAGGAACTCACCATCGCCGATCCCTGGGAGTTGCTGCCCTTCGCCCATTCGGTCGCCGCGTACGCCAACTCCGTGGTGGGCCACGCGGGGGAGGCCGAGGAGCACGCGGCGGCATTCCGGCTTTCGCGGTACCGCGGGCCGGGGGCGCTGCCCCTGCTCGCTGACGCGTACTCCACCGCGGCCGGCGGGGCACCGGGCGGCGGGGAGGTCAGCAAGAGGCTCGCCGGCCTGGCCGCGGAGGCCAAACGGCAGGGATTGCGGGGGATTGAGACGGACATCAGACGACTGGCCTTGCGCCACGGGGACACCGGGGCCGCGGACGGTCTTGCCCGCAGCAGCCTCGCGGTCGAGGGACGGGAGGCCAGTATGCTGCACGATTATGCGCTCGCGGTGCTGCAGGCTGACGACGCCGAACTGGTCAGGATCAGTGACCGGGCGCTGCGTGCCGGCTATGTGTTGCTGGCGCTCGAGGCGGCCCAACAGGCGGAGCGGTGCCTGGCCGAAACCACGGACAAACGGAAACTGCTGGCCGTCCAGCGCAAGATCCAGAACCGGATGACTGCTGCCGGAATGGCGGCCCACATTGACCTTGTCCGTCCCGAGCAGGATGGGGAACTCACCGCTAGGGAAACCGAAATCCTCGATCTGGTGTCCGGCGGAGCCACCAACGCCGAGATCGCCAGCAGGCTCTGCGTGTCCCAGCGGACCGTGGAAGGACACCTCTACCGGGTCTTCGCCAAACTGGGCGTCAGCCGGCGGGTCGACCTCATCGACACGGGCGGCGATTCACCCCGGCCCTGAGGCCCTCCCAGCGGGAAACATCGGAAAACAGCGGATAGCCCAGAGCCGTCCGCAGAACCACCCGCCGACCAGGGGCGTGCCGTTCCGTGGGATGATGGGCAGTAGTCCATTCGACCCGATCCGAGGAGGCCAGCGTGGCTCTTGTGCCCACGTCAGAGTCCCAGGCCCTGCTCTTGCCTGCACTGACCGACGACGAGGTGTTGCGGATCCGCAATGACTTCCCCATCCTCTCAAGGTCCATGGGCGGGCACCCCCTGATCTATCTGGACTCCGGGGCCACGTCGCAGAATCCGCTCAGCGTCATCGAGGCCGAGCAGGAGTTCTATGAGCAGCGGAACGCCGCCGTGCACCGCGGAGCCCACCTTTTGGCCGTAGAAGCCACGGAATCCTTCGAGGACGCCCGCGAAACCCTGGCTGCGTTCCTGGGGGCCGGGGCCGACGAGATCATCTGGACTTCGAACGCCACCGAGGGCCTGAACCTGCTCAGCTACGGGTTCCTGAACGCGTCCCTGCCGGGCGCCGCAGCTGAGGCGGCACGATTCGCCCTGGGCGCCGGCGACGAGATTGTGGTCACCGAGATGGAGCACCACGCGAACCTCATCCCGTGGCAGCAGCTCGCCGAGCGGACCGGTGCCACGCTGCGGTTCATCCCGGTCGACGACGCCGGCGGGCTGGATCTCGACGCGGCCGCCCACATCATCAACCCGGCCACCAGGGTCCTCGCGTTCAGTCACGCCTCGAATGTCCTGGGCACCATCAACCCGGTCAAGTCCCTGGTGGCGATGGCCCGGGAGGCGGGTGCCCTGACAGTGCTGGACGCCTGCCAGTCCGCACCGCACCTGCCGCTGGACGTGCGGGACCTTGGCGTCGACTTCGCGGTCCTCTCGGGACACAAGATGCTGGGCCCTACCGGCATCGGCGTGCTGTATGGCCGGTCCGAGTTGCTGAACGCGCTGCCGCCGTTCCTGACCGGGGGATCGATGATCACCACCGTGACGATGGAGCGCGCCGCGTTCCTGCCGGCCCCGCAGCGCTTCGAAGCGGGGACCCAGAAAGTTTCCCAGGCCATCGCACTCGCAGCCGCGGCGAACTACCTTACCGAGACGGGGATGGGCCGCGTCCACGCCTGGGAGTCCTTGCTGGGGCAGCGCCTCGTCGAGGGCCTCGCGTCGATTCCCGGCGTCCGGGTCCTCGGGCCGGCGCCCGGACAGGAGCGGATCGGCCTCGCGTCGTTCGACGTCGCCGGAGTGCACGCGCACGACGTCGGACAGTTCCTGGACAGCAAGGGCATCGCCGTCCGGGTCGGCCACCACTGCGCCCAGCCACTGCACCGCCGCCTGGGACTGACGGCCAGCACCCGGGCCAGCACCTACCTGTACAACACCACGTCTGATGTGGACGCTTTCCTCGCGGCTGTCGCCGGGGTCCGTGCCTACTTTGGAGCCTAAGGATATTCCCGCATGAGCCTTGAACAGCTGTACCAGCAGATCATCCTGGAACACGCGAAACTGCGAACCGGCAGCGGACTGGCCGAGGCGCCGGTTCCGGCAGGCGCGTCGACCGGTCAGTCCCACCAGCTCAATCCCGTCTGCGGGGATGAGATCACCGTGCGGGTGGCGGTGTCCGACGGGAAGGTCGCCCAGTTGCGCTGGGACGGGGCAGGGTGTTCGATCTCAATGGCCTCGGCCTCGGTGCTCACCGACCTCGCCGAGGGGATGGACGTCGGCAGCTTCACGGCGGTCATCGACAATTTCCGCGAAGTCCTGCGGTCCCGGGGAAAAATGGCCGCGGATCCCGAAATCCTTGGCGATGCGTCGGCCTTCGAGGGCGTTTCCAAGTACGCCGCCAGGGTCAAGTGCGCCATGATCTCCTGGGTTGCGGCAGAAGATGCCCTTGCCCAGGCGCTGGCGCCCAGCACGCCGGCACCCCAGATCCCGTAGCACCCCAGATGCCGTAGAACGCCGAGAACCGTAGAATCCCTGGAACCGTAGAACGCACGCGGCCTCAGCCCAGCAGGCCGGCAATCCCGATGACCGCCGTCGCCGCCCCGAGCAGCATGGAGATGCTGACCAGGACGACGTGGACGGTGAGGAATCGGGTGGCTTTGCCGTTGGCGTCGCGGGACCTCGGATCCTTCATGACCCGGCGCAGGAACTGCGGCCAGACGGCAAGGGACCAGAGGCCGGCCACGATCAGGACGACGGCCAGGACTGCCGGAAGCACCATGGGCTAGTGGCTTTCGAGCCAGGCCTGGGCCTGGGTGGACTGGATGTTCAGGGCCTTGCCCACCATCGGCTCGGCCGCCTCGGCGATCTTGCCGCCCAGGAACGGCACCGAGGATGTGACGGTGCCTTCCAGTTCGATCCGGGTGCTGCCGCCGTCGGAGACGAGGCGCTGGACGGCGTTGACATCCAGGGGTGCGCCGGCGACCTTCATGGTGATGTTGCTCAGCCGGGAGCCGTCGGCTGCGGGCGCGTCCCAGGTCTCGAGCTGCGTCACCTTCAGGCTTTCGCCGACGAACTTCCGGGCAATATCCGGCATCCGGGTGGTCGGGATGGTCCGCACGGTGGTGGTGCTGAAGGCGCCTGCCGTGTCGCCGTCGACGGCGAAGGACTCCAGGGTGCCGCCGACGAGTTCACTCGTGTGGCGCAGGAAGTCCTCGTTCACGAAAACCGCGGTGACGCGGTCAACGCTGTGCGGAAGGTTGGTGGATGCACTCAATGCCATTGGGGGTCCTCCGTGGGGTGGAACTGGTCGTTTCGGGCTCCAAACATCCTACGCGGTGTGCCCGGCTGGCTCCGATTCCTGGTCCTGCAGGGCCTTGGCCGCTGCCGTGATATTCCGCGACATGGCAGGGAAGATCAGGCTGTGGAACGGCAGCACCGCCAGCCAGTAGAGGCGCCCGCTGAGACCTTTCGGGAAGAAGATTGCCCGCTGGCGGTACCGGCTCCCGGTTCCCTCCGGCTCGACCGACAGCTCCAGCCATGCCCGGCCCGGCGCCCGCATTTCGGCGCGCAGCCGGAGCAGCCGGCCGCGATCGATCCGCTCCGCCCGCCACCAGTCCACCACTTCGCCCTCAGCCAGCCGGTGCGGGTGCCGCCTGCCGCGCAGCAGCCCGGCTCCGCCGGTGAGCTTGTCCAGCAAGCCGCGGATACGCCAGGCCAGGGGCATGGAATACCAGCCGTTCTGCCCCCCGATCCCCTCGATGATGGTCCAGACGTACTTGGGATCGACGTCGCTGGAGTAGCTGCGCTCATCCAGGTACACGAGGTAGCCGGCCCACTCGGGATCGGACGGCAGCGGATCGGCGTCGGCGCCCGCGCTGGCCCAGGTGGTCTGCACCTGGCCGTCGCGCTCCTTGCCCAGGGCGAGGGCGACTGCCCTCCGGTAGGGGGTGAGCCCTCCTTCCGGCGGGGGGATGTACGCGTCGATCTCGTGTTCCCGGGAGACAGCATCGTGCTGGAGGGACTCCACGAGCGGCAGGGACATCGACAGCGGAATCGGTGTGGTCAAGGCGACCCACATGCCCGCGAGTTTGGGCGCGGGAATGGGGAGCGCCAGCACCACCCGGTGCGGGAGCCCGGCCTCCGCGGCGTATTCCTGCATCATGCCCGCGTAGCTGAGGACCTGGCGGCAGCCGATGTCGAAGGTGCGGTTGGTCGGGCCTTCGAGCGCTGCCGCCGCGACCAGGTAATGCAACACGTCGCGGACCGCAATCGCCTCGATCTTGTTGCGCACCCAGCTGGGCGCCGGCATCAGGGGAAGCGTCTCGGACAGGTGCCGGATCATCTCGAACGACGCCGAACCGGAGCCGATCACGACGCCCGCCTGGAAAACGATGGCGTCGACCGGGCAGTCGAGGAACACCTTGCCCACGGCTTCGCGGGACCTCATGTGGGTGGAGAGCTCGGCGTTGGCGGGGTGCAGGCCGCCCAGGTAGACGATCCTGTCCACGCCGGCGTCGGCCGCGGCCCGCGCCGCGGTCTGGGCCATCGCCTTTTCCTTGGATTCGAAGCCCGACCCGGCCGCCATGGAATGGACCAGGTAGTACAGGACATCGACGCCGTCCAGCGCCGCGCGCAGGGCATCGCCGTCGTCAAGGCTGCTCTGGACAACTTCGACGTCGGCCAGCCACGGGACGCCGGCGATCTTGGCCGGCGTCCGGACCAGGACCTTCACGGTGTGACCGGCCTCCAGCAGCCGGGGGACCAGCCGGCCGCCGATGTAGCCGGTCGCGCCGGTGACCAGCACCGTCTTCGGCGTGACGGTCTGCGCGGGCTTGGTCTGCGGGGTTTCGGGCGTGCTGGTCATGGTGACTCCTTGTCGTCTATGAGGCATTCGGAGCGCCAGGCCGTCTGGACGGCCGCGTATCCTGCCAGCCTAGTCCGGCGCCCGTTGGCGCCGGCAGGTCGGTGTCCCGGCAGGCGATCCGGATGCCTCCGGGCTGCGCGGTAGGCTTGGGGTACCCGGGATTCTCGCGAATTCCGGCTATTCGTGTTGCCTGCATCCCCGTGATCCCTTCAGGAGCTTCAGTCCATGAGCCTCAACGGCCCCTCTCTCACCGGTCTGCGCCGCGTCCTCGCCGAAGACCGGAACTACGCCCGCGTCCGCGCCGAAGCCTCCCGCGGTTTCGCAGACCGCAGCGAGGACTATCAGATCAGCGCTCCCGCCGGCCTGCGCTCGGCGTTGCTCGCGGAAATGGCGGACGGGCTCGCCGCGCTAGCGGACAATACAGCGGACAACACGGCGGACACCCCGGCGGACGGCAACGGCCGAGCACCGGTCGTCCTGGCCATCACCGCCACCGGCCGTGAAGCCGAGGACCTGACCGAGGCGCTGCGCGCCTTCCTGCCGGCCGACGCCGTCGCCGAATTCCCCAGCTGGGAAACACTCCCGCACGAACGCCTTTCGCCGCGCTCGGACACGGTGGGCCGGCGCCTGTCGGTGCTGCGCAGGCTCGCCCACCCCGAAACTTCCGCCAGCGGCGCCCTCCGCGTCGTCGTCGCTCCTGTCCGCGCCGTCGTCCAGCCCATCGTCGCCGGACTCGGTGAGCTGGTCCCGGTCACTTTGAAGGTGGGCCAGGAGGCACCGTTCAGCAACGTTGTCAGAAGCCTCGCCGACGCCGCCTACGCCCGCGTGGACATGGTCACGCGCCGCGGTGAGTTCGCCGTCCGCGGCGGGATGCTCGATGTCTTCCCGCCGACCGAGGACCACCCCATCCGGGTCGAGTTCTTCGGTGATGAAGTGGACCAGATGCGCTGGTTCGCCGTCGCAGACCAGCGCTCGCTGAGCGCGCCGGGGGTGCATCACCCCACAGAACTGCACGCCCCGCCGTGCCGCGAAATCCTCATCACACCCTCCGTGATGTCCCGCGCTGCGACGCTGAAATCAGAACTGCCGGCCGCCGCGGACATGCTGGAAAAGATCGCTGGCGGCATCGCCGTCGAGGGCATGGAGTCCCTTGCCCCGGTGCTGGTGGACTCCATGGTGCCGTTCCTGGACCAGTTCCCGGCCGGCTCGATGGCCGTGGTCATCGAACCGGAAAAGGTCCGGACCCGCGCCCACGACCTCGCCGCCACAAATGAGGAATTCCTCGAGGCGGCGTGGTCCACGGCGTCCGACGGCGGGACAGTGCCTCTGGCATTGGACACTGTTTTGACCTCTGGGGCGTCGGCGGCCCTGCACTCCGCCAGCTTCCGTTCGCTCACCGAAACCCGCTCCGCCGCCGTCGCCCACGAGGTGTCCTGGTGGTCGATCACGTCGCTGGCCACCGACGAGGAGCTGCTTCCCGACGTCGACGTCCTCAACCTGCATGCCCGCGAACCCCGCGGTTACCAGGGCGACGTCGCCGAGATGATGGCCTTCATCGGCTCCCACGTCAGGGAGCAGTGGCGGATCGTCGTCGTCACCGAGGGTCCAGGCCCGGCCCAGCGGCTTGCCGAGCTGTTCCACGACAACGACATCCCGTGCGCCCGGGTCGACTCCCTCAACGACGACCCCCAGGCCGGGCTGATCGAGGTGACGACGGCCGCCGTCGGACGCGGTTTTGTCCTGGAGCCGCTCAAACTGGCCCTCCTGACCGAGGCGGACCTGCTGGGCCGTACCTCCGCGGGATCCACCAAGGACATGCGCCGGATGCCGTCCAAGCGGCGCAACGCCGTCGATCCGCTGCAGCTCGTGGCCGGCGACTCCGTGGTGCACGAACAGCACGGCATCGGCCGGTTCGTGGAGCTGATCCAACGCAAGGTCGCGGGTGGGGGCGATGGGGTGCGCGAATACCTTGTGCTCGAATACGCGCCGTCGAAACGCGGCGCCCCGGGTGACCGGCTCTTCGTGCCCACGGACCAGCTGGACCAGGTCACCCGCTACGTCGGTGGGGACACCCCCGCGCTGAGCAAAATGGGCGGCGCGGACTGGGCCAGCACCAAGTCCAAGGCCCGCAAGGCCGTCAAGGAAATCGCCGGGGAGCTGATCCGGCTGTACTCCGCCCGGATGGCCTCCCGCGGCTACGCCTTCGGCCCCGACACCCCCTGGCAGCGCGAGCTCGAGGAAGCGTTCCCGTACGTGGAGACTCCGGACCAGCTGACCACCATCAACGAGGTCAAGGCGGACATGGAGCGGGAGATCCCGATGGACCGGCTGATCTCCGGCGACGTGGGCTACGGCAAGACCGAGATCGCGGTGCGGGCGGCATTCAAAGCCGTCCAGGACGGCAAGCAGGTCGCCGTGCTGGTGCCCACGACGCTGCTCGCCCAGCAGCATTATGAAACGTTCACCGAGCGGTTTTCCGGCTTCCCGCTGGTGGTCAAGCCGCTGTCCCGCTTCCAGGCCGCCAAGGAAGCCAAGGAGACGGCCGAAGGGGTCAAGGCAGGTTCCGTCGACGTCGTGATCGGCACCCACCGGCTCCTGTCCAAGGACTTCGCGTTCAAGGACCTCGGTCTGGTGATTGTGGACGAGGAGCAGCGCTTCGGCGTCGAACACAAAGAGGCGCTCAAGAAGATGCGCACCAATGTCGACGTCCTGGCCATGAGCGCCACCCCGATTCCCCGGACCCTGGAAATGTCGTTGACCGGCATCCGCGAGACCTCCACGCTGGCCACCCCGCCGGAGGAACGCCACCCCGTGCTGACCTACGTCGGCCCGTACACCGACAAGCAGACCTCCGCGGCGATCCGCCGCGAGCTCATGCGCGAAGGCCAGGTGTTCTTCGTGCATAACCGGGTGTCCACGATCGACCGCACCGCGGCGAAGATCCGCGAGCTGGTCCCGGAGGCCCGGGTGGAGGTGGCGCACGGGCAGATGTCCGAGAGCCGGCTCGAGCAGATCATCGTGGACTTCTGGGAGAAGCGCTTCGACGTGCTGGTCTGCACCACCATCATCGAGACCGGCCTGGACATCTCCAACGCCAACACGCTGATCGTGGACGGCGCGGACAAATACGGGCTCTCCCAGCTGCACCAGCTGCGCGGACGGGTGGGCCGCGGCCGCGAACGCGCCTACGCCTACTTCCTCTACCCGTCCGAAAAGCCGCTGGGCGAAGTGGCGCTGGAGCGGCTCAAGGCCGTCGCCACCCACAACGAGCTCGGTGCGGGCATGCAGCTGGCCATGAAGGACCTCGAAATCCGCGGCGCCGGCAACCTGCTCGGCGGGGAGCAGTCCGGCCACATCCAGGGCGTCGGCTTCGACCTCTACATCCGCCTGGTCGGCGAGGCAGTCGCGGAGTACCGCGGCGAGGCCGAGGAGAAGGCCGCGGAGATGAAGATCGAGCTGCCGGTCAACGCCCACCTGCCGCACGACTACGTGCCGGGCGAACGGCTGCGCCTCGAGGCGTACCGGAAGCTCGCCTCGGCCATCACCTACGAGGCGATCGACGAGGTCCTCGCCGAGCTTGTGGACCGCTACGGCGAGCTGCCGCTGCCGGCGACGAACCTGATCGACGTCGCCCGCTTCCGGGTGGGCGCCCGCGAAGCCGGACTGTCCGACGTCGCCCTGCAGGGCAACTTCATCAAGTTCTCCCCGGCGCAGCTGCCGGAGTCCAAGCTCATGCGGCTCACCCGGATGTATCCCGGATCGCAGTCCAAGCCCGCCCTGGACGCGGTGCTCATCCCGAAACCGAAGACCGCCCGGATCGGCGGCCGCGACCTGCAGGACGCCGAGATCCTCGAATGGGCCAACGGCGTCATCCGCAACATCTTCTCCGACGCCCCGCTGTCTGCCTCACCGACGGGGCGTTAGACGGTGATGGGAGGACACCACGCCGCGTCGGGAGCCGCGGCGTGGGTGGCTGTTGCGTCAACGGGCCCATACGCGCTGGGCTGGTACCCGCTGGACGCGACCGGGATTGTGATCGGCGGGATGGCGACGGCGGGCACAGCACTGGTCTGCGACTGGGACCACCGTTCCAGCACAGTGGCGCACTCGCTGCCGCCGCTGTCGAACGTGATCGCAGTCGGCATCGAAAACGTCTCCGGCGGGCACCGGCAGGGGACGCATTCGCTGCTCGGCGCGGCGTTCTTCGTGCTGCTCGCGGCGCTGGCCGGGCAGCTCCAGCTGCAGACCGACTTGGGCCTGCTGTCGGTAGGCGCCGGGCTGCTGTGCATGTTCATGATTAACATCGCCGCCAAGGCGCTGAAGCTCTTCCCGAAGTACGGCTGGATCAGCAACTGGGTCTTCGCCCTCACCATGGCCGGGCTGGTGACCTGGTTCGCGCCGCACCAGTGGACGTGGCTGCCGGTGTCGATGCTGACCGGCGTAATGGTGCACATCGTGGGGGACATGGTCACCACCGGGGGAGTGCCGCTGCTCTGGCCGGTGGTGATCAAGCCGCCGAAGTTCCTGCGGAAACTGCCGCTGCTCAAGAACGTCTGGAAGGCCAACGGGGCGTTCTCCATCCCGCTGCTGGGCCGCGCCGGCTCACGGCGGGAATGGTTCGTGCTGATCCCGGTCAGTGCCTACGCCATGATCGGCATGTTCGGCGCGGCACTGGCCCTGGCCGAGGTCCACTGGCCGGCCGCCGTCGCGCTGGGGACCGGGCTGGTGCGGAGCCTGTTCGGGTTGCTGGCCGCCGCATAGGGGCTATAGGACAAGACATGTGCATGGAATGTGCCTGCTTCCCAGTGGCGGGCGGCACTGCTGCTTGTGTAGCTGCGGAGTGTCTGGTTTGTGGCCGGACCCTGGGCCGGAAGGGGCAGGCAGTTGTACCTGCACAGCGGGAGTCCCGGGCATTCCTTCCGGTTCATCGGACCTGAACTCCGGAGGGCGCCGTTCTCCGTCCGGGGCGCCTTTGAACACGTTTTCCGGCCTTTGGGTCCAGTGTTTGCGGCGTGTCCGTGTCGAAGTGCCCCCGGACCGCTGACGACGGGCGACATCAGGGGCTCGCCCGGGTCCGCTTGCTTAGGGTCCAGGCAGGACGTGCCGGCACGCCGGGGGTTACCCACGTTTTGTCCAATAACCGCCGCACAGCTTCGGCGCTGCGGCGAAGGACCCGGTTAAATGACTGAAGCTCCGGAAATCCGGAGCTTCAGTCATTTAAGTTGGGCGGTGCTTCAGCTTTCGCCGGCGGAATCCGAGCGGCCGGTGATGGTCTGGGGAATCCAGAATGCCAGGGCGAACAGGACCAGGCAGGCGGCCATCGGCCACGGGTTGCCCAGGGTCAGGAAGCTCAGAGAGTAGAGGGAAGCGCCGAAGAGGACCATCATCAGGACGAACAAGATGATGCTGGAGCCGAGGCTGTTCTCGTTCTGCGGCGTCTGCTGGGTCTTGACGGTATTGCTGGACATTCGTTCCTCCTCGGCCCCGTGGGGCTCAAAACTGTGGCGGCTGCCGGATCGGATCAGTAAGCGGACGAACCCTGTTCACCCTTGACGATCGCGATCCCGGAGCTGGCGCCAATACGTGTTGCACCTGCAGCAATCATAGCCTGTGCATCCGCGAGCGAACGCACCCCGCCCGAGGCCTTGACACCGAGGTCAGGACCCACAGTGCGGCGCATCAGCGCGACGTCCCCGGCGGTGGCGCCGCCGCCGTTGAAGCCGGTGGAGGTCTTCACGAAATCGGCGCCCGCCTCCACAGCGGCCTCGCAGGCGAGGACCTTCTGGGCGTCGTTGAGCAACGCCGTTTCGATGATGACTTTCAGGATCGCGCCGCCTTCGTGCACGGCATCGGCGACGGCTGTGATGTCATCGACGAGGGCTCCCTTGTCGTTGGCCCGGGCCGCGGCGATGTTGATCACCATGTCGACTTCCTCGGCACCGTCCAGCACTGCGCCGCGGGCCTCAAAGGCCTTGACGTCGCTCGGGGTGGCGCCCAGCGGGAAACCGACGACGGAGCACGTCAGCACCCCGGTTCCCTTCAGTGCCTTCTTGACCGTCTTGACCCAAACCGGGTTGACGCACACAGACTTGAACCGGTACTCGGCGGCCTCGGCACAGACCTTGAGGACCTCGGCCTCGCTTGCCTCCGGCTTGAGCAGGGTGTGGTCGATGTAGGAGGCAATATTGGCGGGGGTGGTGCTTCCGGCAGTCGCGGCGGCTAGGTTGCTCATGGGGTCCCTTCGTGGCTTCTCAGGTGTCCATCTTGCCACAATGGGCCTCCTTCCGGAGGGCGTCCGATCAGGGGCCCGCAAGTGTTCAGGCAGCCTCCGCGAGGGGCTCTGCCAGTCCGGCCTGGAGCAGCTGGGACGCGCAGACCGAGGCAGCGGAGGAGGCGGCCACGAGCAGACCCAGCCGGACTCCGTCGAACACGGCAGCGTCCCCGATAGCCCAGATGCCCGGGACGGAGGTTCGGAAGTCGCGGCCGATGACGATTCCGCCCTGGCGGGCGGTCTTCAGCCCGGCGCTGACCGCGAGGGCATCGCGGGCAATCGGTTCCTCGGCCAGGACCACCAGGTCCCCGGCCATGCTGGAGCCGTCCTCGAACACAATCCCGGCGGCCGTGAGTGTGGAACCGGCCAGGGTGGGAACGACGGAGGCCGGCCGCTGCGTGGTGCGGATGGGAGGGACGCCGCGGGCGCGCAGCACTGCCTCGGCCTGGCCCGCGGCGGTCCCGGTGCCGACCAGGATGCCCAGCGGCCGCCGGCCAAGGACGCGCGTGACATCCTTGACGGCTTCGCCCAGCCGGGCGGCGTCGTCGATGGTGGAGTAGCTCAGGCACCGGCCTTCCCCTGCCAGCGGCGCACCGGCGGGGGAGGACCCGGTCGCGATGACCAGCTGGTCGTAGCTGAATTCCAGCCCGTCCGACGTCGTGACATAGCGGCTGTCCGGGTCGATGTAGCTGGCCGGCTGGCCGAAGTGCACGGAAACCTGGGGGAGGGCGGCGAGTTCCAGCAGCTCCTCGGGGGCGTCATCACGGTTGCTGAGCACGGTGATGCCGCCGGCGAACGTTGTCCGGGTGAGCTGGCGGACGAGGGCCTGCGCGGCCGGGCCGGCTCCGGCGATGACGATCCGGGGGCGGGCCTGGGAATCGGCTGGAACGGTGGAGGTGGCGGACATGGTGAGGCCCTTTCGCTGGTGGCCGGTGGTGTGGCCTGACTGCTTGATGGAACCCAGCGTAGGCGGGCGATCTTTCCGGCGTGTTTCCCCGGTGTTGCCGGATTTTCGCCGGCCGTTCGCCAATGTTTACCGGCCGGTAATGGCGTGCGTCACACGCGGATCCGGTAGCCGCGCTTCACCACGGTTTCCACGAGCCGGCCGTCCGGCAGGGCGGAACGCAGCCTGCTGACCGTCATGTCCAGGGCATGCACGGAACCGCGGAGTTCCAGCAGTTCGGACAGCGACTCACGGGAGAGCACCGCGCCGCCGGCGCCCATCAGCGCCCGCAGCAGCAGCAGGGGGGCGGGCGCCAGTTCGATGGGCTCGCCGTCGATCCGCAGCGAACGGCCGCGGAGTTCCACCCGGCCCGACACGGTGTCCAGGCGGCGGACGTGGTTGAGGGCAAGGTGCTCCACCACCAGCCGGATGAGGGCGCCCATCCGGAACCGGTCCGGGACCAGCGGCTGCAGTCCGGCATCGATGAGCGGCTGCGCCGTGATGGGGCCGACGACGGCGGTGGACACGGTGGTCTTCAGGCTCTCCACGAGCTGCTTGTACAGGCCCATCTCGTGCGCCGTGCTCCACATGGCATCCACCGCGGGGGCGCTGGTAAAGGTCAGAACATCCAGGTTGCCGCTGCAGGCGGCCTCGATCAGCCGCGGCAGCCGGTCCTCGCCGTCGGGCTTGACCCACCGGTACGGGGTGACGGTCAGGACCGTGGCGCCGGACATCCGGAGGCGTTCGAGCTGGCGGACGTCGGTGTAGCCGTGCAGCTGCACCGCGACGGTCTTGCCGCGCACCCCCTCGGCCAGGAGCATGTCCACCAGCGTGGCGGTGGTTTCGTCGCTGCTGATCCCGACGTCGGCCAGCCCGGCGGCGCGGACGGCGCCGCGGGCCTTGGGCCCGCGGACGAACATGCGGGTGGCGCCGAGGGTTTCCAGCAGCTGCTCGCCGATCCCGAAGGTGTCCGCGGCCTCGCACCAGCGCCGCATGCCGTAGGCGGTGGTGGCGATGCACAGCTCGGGGCGGGCGGCGATGATGGCCCGGGTGTCCTCGATCAGGCTCACGTCCTCCTGCACGGGGGCGATCTTCAGCGCCGGTGCATGCAGCACCTCGGCGCCGCGCCGCTCCAGGGCTTCGATCAGGTCCTGGGAGCGGCGGTGCGAGGTCACGCCGATCCGGAAGCCCTCCAGCGGCAGCTCGACAGCCTCCGCCACAGTGTCCGGCGCGGGGTCGGGGCCGGCACCGGGCGGCCCGGCCGGGGCGATGGCGTTGAGTGCGCTCACGGCTCTCACGCTCCCATCAGGGACGCGGCGAGGCGGTCCAGCTCGGCTTCGGCTTCCGCGCAGCCGCGGTTGGCCTCGGCCACCCGGACGACGTCGCCGATCACCAGCACGGCCGGGTTGCTGCAGCCAGCAGCCGCCGTCGTGATGGTGCCCAGCTCGGCGATGGTGGTCCGCTGGCCGGGGCGGTAACCGCGTTCGACGACGGCCATCGGCATGTCCGCGCGCATTCCCGCCCGGCGGAGGCCGGCGGCGAGCTGGTGCAGGGTGCCGATGCCCATCAGCACCACAATGGTCCCGCCCAGTCCCGCGAGGTGGGTGTGTTCCTTCTCGGTCAGCGGGGCGTGGCCGGAGACCACGGTGAACATGTGGCTGACCTCGCGGTGCGTGACCGGGATACCGGCTGCGGCAGGGACGGAGATGGCGCTCGTCACGCCGGAGATCACCCGGACGGGGACGCCGGCCTTCACGCAGGCGGCCACTTCCTCGCCGCCGCGGCCGAACACGTACGGGTCGCCGCCCTTGAGCCGCACCACGTTCTTTCCGGCCAGGGCCGCTTCCACCATGAGTTCCTGGATGCCGGACTGGCTGACCGGGTGGTGGCCGGGGCGCTTGCCCACATCCACCAGCTCGGCCGTGCTCAGCGCGGGCAGTTCCTGGTACGGGGCCAGCCGGTCGTAGAAGATGACGTCGGCATCCCGCAGGGCCTTGACCGCCGCGACGGTCAGCAGCTCGGTGGTTCCGGGGCCGCCGCCGACCAGGGTGACGTGGCTGGCAGGCCCGGCGGCGGGTTCCGCCGCAACCGGGATGCCGGTGTCCCGGCAGCGGTCCAGCAGCGCCTCCCAGCCGGGCTGGCCGTCGTCGACCGCGGCGACCAGGAACGGGCGCTCCGGCAGGGGGCCGTCGTGGCGGGAACCGGCCGGGCTGCTGAGCCGTGAGACGACGGCGCCGGCCGCCACGTAGCGGCGGACTGCCTGGCGGGCTGCGGCGTCCGAGCCGGTGACCAGGACTTCGCGTCCGGTGAGTTCAATGGTGAGCTGCATGGCTATACCTCGTTCTCGTCAAGCAGTTCCGGAGTGGTGGCACGGACCGGGATGGAAGAACCGATCAGGACTGGCTGCTGGGCCTTTTCTTCTGCGGTGGCGGGGCGCATCTGGCCGCGCTCGTCAGGGACGAAGGAGATCGAGTCATCCAACTGGCCCGGGGCGTTGACGAAGGACCGGAAGCGGCGGAGGCGCTCGGGATCCTTGAGGGTGTCCGCCCATTCGTCCTGGTAGGTGTCCACGTGCCTGGCCATGGCCGCTTCGAGGTCCGCGGCGATGCCCAGGGTGTCGTGCACCACCACGTCCTCGACGTGCCTGATGCCGCCGTCGAGCTCCTCCTGCCAGCGTGCGGTGCGCTGCAGGCGGTCCGCGGTGCGGATGTAGTACATAAAGTAGCGGTCGATGTACTTGATGAGGGTTTCGTCGTCCAGGTCCTTGGCCAGCAGCTGGGCGTGCGCCGGGGTGGCTCCGCCGTTGCCGCCGACGTACAGGTTCCAGCCGTCCGCGGTGGCGATGACGCCGACATCCTTGCCCCGGGCCTCGGCGCATTCGCGGGCACACCCGGAGACGCCCATTTTCAGTTTGTGCGGGCTGCGGAGGCCGCGGTACCGCAGCTCAAGCGCGATGGCCATGGCCACCGAGTCCTGGACCCCGAAGCGGCACCACGTGGAGCCGACGCAGGACTTCACGGTGCGCAGGCTCTTGCCGTAGGCCTGGCCGGATTCGAACCCGGCATCCACCAGCAGCTTCCAGATTTCGGGCAGCTGCTCCAGCCGGGCACCGAACATGTCAATCCGCTGGCCGCCGGTGATTTTGGTGTAGAGGCCGTACTGTTCCGCGACCGCGGCGATCACACCGAGCTTCTTCGGGGTGATCTCGCCGCCGGCGATGCGCGGGACCACCGAATAGGTGCCGTCCTTCTGCATGTTGGCCAGGGCCCGGTCGTTGGTGTCCTGCAGGGTGCCGCGGCCGGCGTCGAGGACGTAGGCGCTGTTCTGGCTGGCCAGGATGTTGGCGATGGTCGGCTTGCAGATGTCGCAGCCGTCGCCGGTGCCGTACTTGGCCATGATCTCCTCGAAGGAGGCCAGTTCCAGGACACGGATGGTCTCGAAGAGTTCCTGGCGGGACAGTTCGATGTGCTCGCACAGTGCCTTCGAGACCTCGACGCCGGACTTGGTGAGTTCGGTCTCCAGCAGCTTCTTGAGCATCGGCACGCAGGAACCGCAGCTGGTGCCGGCGCGGGTGCAGCCCTTGAGTTCGCCGAGCTCCTGGACGGGCGCGTTGCCGTCGCATGCACCGCAGCCGTTGACGGTGTCGCGGATGGTTCCGGCCGTCACGTTGTTGCAGGAACACAGGATGGCGTCGTCCGGAAGTTGGGTCTCCAAGACTTCGTCCCCGGCGTCGCCGCCGGCCGCGGTGAGGTAGGCGCCGGGTTCGGCGGCGAGTTCGCGGCCCAGCATGGGGCGCAGGGACGTGTACGGGGTGGCGTCCCCGACGAAGATGCCGCCGAGCAGGGTCTTTGCATCGTCCGTGGTGACGATCTTCTGGTAGACGCCGCGGGCCGGGTCGGCGTAGACGATTTCCAGGGCGTGCTCGGTCCGGGCGAAGGCGTCGCCGAAGCTGGCGACGTCGACGCCGGAGAGCTTGAGCTTGGTTGCGGTGTCGAAGCCCGGGAAGGTTGCGTCGCCGCCGTGCAGCCGGTCCGCGACGATCTCCGCCATGGTGTTGGCAGGGGCCACGAGGCCCAGGCACATGCCGCCGAAGTTGGCGACTTCGCCGATCGCCCAGATGCCGGGGACCTGCGTTTCGCAGCCGTCGGAGATCACGACGCCGCCGCGCGGGCCGAGCTGGAACAGCGCTGTGTCCAGCGGTGCTGTGCCTGCAGTCGCTGTGCCTGCAGTCGCTGTGCCTTCAGTCGCTGTGCCTGCAGCCGCCGTGCCGTTGGCGGTGCGGAACAGCTCGTCGCGGGGCTTCACGCCGATCGCGACGATCACCAGGTCGGCGTCGATGATGCGCCCGTCAGCCATCAGCACGCCGGTGACCTGGCCGCCGTCGTCGGAGAGGACTTCGGAAGGGAAGACCCCGCCGTGGACGGTGAAGCCCTTGGCCTCGATCAGGCGGCCGAGGGCCTGCCCGGCGCCCTCGTCCAGCTGGGTGTTCATGAGCCAGGGGGAACCGTTGATGACGATCGGGGTGGCACCGAGCTGTTCGGTGCCGGCCGCGGACTCGAGGCCCAGCAGCCCGCCGCCGATGGTGACGGCGTTGACCTGGCGGCCGAGCTTCTCCGTCAGTTCCGCGATGGCCTTGTTGATGGCCCAGACATCTTCCAGCGTGCGGTAGACGTGGGTGAGCTCGGACCCCGGGATCGGCAGGCGGGCGGCGTCGGAGCCGGTGGCGACCACCAGCTCGTCGTACGGGTAGACGGTGCCGGCCGCGGTGCTGACGGTCTTGCCCGCGATGTCGATGCCGGTGACGCGCTCGCCGGTCTGCAAGGTGAGTGCCTCGTGGTCCCACATCGAGGCGCTGCCAAGGGTGAGGTCGACGTCGGCGTCGGTGAGGGCTTTGCTCAGCGCGACGCGGTCATAAGGGAGGTGTGCTTCCTCGGTGAGGACGGTGACGTTCCAGCCGTCGAGGCCCCGGGCGTGCATGGCGTCGGCGAAACGGTGGGCGGCAGGGCCGCCGCCCGCAACCACGATGCGGCGCGGTGTTTTAGTGCGCTCTGCGCCCTGGTTCCGGGGGCTTGCAGTCTGTCCGGTCACGGTGGGCCTTTCGCATGGGCCGCAGTCGGTGCTCTGCGGCCTTCTCAATCGAGGTGTCCATCCAGACTAGGCAAGCGCAGTTTCGCTTCAGTTTCCCTTATGTTTCGTGATCTTAACTTCTGCATCACGGATGCGTTTCCGGCTGCGTGAGGTCTCTTTTACCCGCCGGACACATTCACTGCATGCGGCCGAAACACCCCGGACCTAGCGTGGGTATATGGCCGCAGGAGCGGCTGAGCCCGGGAGAGATGTACCAGAGAGGGGCCGGAATGACTGCCGTAGTTGAGAGCGCAGCACGGAGCTTTGTTGAACACCCCAGCTATGGGACCGGCTGGCACCGCGTGTGCGCCGTGGAGGACCTGGAACCGGCCTGGGGCGAGGCCGCGCTGATCGCGGGCCGCCAGGTGGCATTGTTCCGCACGGCATCCGGTGAGGTTTTTGCCGTCGCGCAGGAGGACCCTGCGACCGGGGCGCACGTGATGGCCCGGGGCATCACCGGTTCCCGCGGGACGCGGGCGACCCTCGCCTCGCCGCTGCATAAAGAGGTCTATGACCTCGCAACAGGCGAATGCCTGGCCACGCCGGGACTCCGGCTCCCGACCTTCGGTACCCGGATTGTGGACGGGTACATTGAGGTCGAGCTGTAGGGACTGAACCCCGGGGAGGTTACAGCCCGAGCGCCTCGCGGACGTCCGCCAGGACGCCGTCGAGCGCGGCGCGGGCCTCGTGCCGCGCAGCCGGCAGTTCGGCGGCCGATCCGACGTTGCGGATGACCTCCAGGTAGCACTTGAGCTTCGGCTCGGTACCGCTGGGGCGGATGATGATGCGGCTGAGATCCTTGGTCAGGTACAGCAGGCCGTCGGTGGGCGGCAGTTGGGCGCTGCCCTCGGCGAGGTCCGTGACGCTTTCGACGGCGGAGCCGCCAAAGGATTCCGGCGGGCTGACGCGCAGACGGTTCATCATGGCGTCCAGCAGGCCAAGGTCCGCGACCCGGATGCTGAGCTGGTCGCTGGCATGCAGCCCGTGGACCAGGTACAGCTCATCGAGCGTGTCGAAGATGGTCTTGCCCCCGGCCTTTGCTGCTGCCGCGAATTCGGCGATCAGCACCGCCGCGGAGATCCCGTCCTTGTCCCGGACCAGGGAGGGGGCGACGCAGTACCCCAGCGCCTCTTCATAGCCGTACAGCAGACCGGGAACACGGGCGATCCACTTGAAGCCGGTGAGGGTTTCCTCATGGGCGTAGCCTGCCGCGGCAGCGATCCGCGCGAGCAGCCGCGAGGACACGATCGAATTCGCGAAGACCCCCGCCGTGTTTTCTCCGCTGCCGCTGCCGGCCGCCAGCCGCGCCACGATGTGCGCGCCGAGCAGGGCGCCCACCTCGTCGCC
The DNA here is from genome assembly GCF_055412805.1 of Pseudarthrobacter kochi. NCBI lineage: Bacteria > Bacillati > Actinomycetota > Actinomycetes > Micrococcales > Micrococcaceae > Pseudarthrobacter > Pseudarthrobacter kochi. Next base: position 6,376 of record NZ_JBVAYV010000002.1, on the reverse strand, counting down.
GCGCAGCATGCGCCAGGAACCGGTGTCCGGATCCTTCGCGGCCACCGCGGCGCGGTCCGCGTCGGGGTCGTTGGCGATCACGATGTCCGCATCCACCCGGACGGCGGTTTCGAGGGCCAGGTCCAGGGCGCCGGGCTCTTCGGGGTTGGGGAAGTTCACGGTGGGGAAGTCGGGGTCCGGTTCGGCCTGCTCGCTCACCAGGGTGACGTCGGCAAAGCCGGCTGCGTGCAGCACAGCCACTGCGGTCCCGCCGCCCACGCCGTGCATGGGGGTCAGGACAATCTTGAGGTCCCGGGCCGGGAAGAGCTCCGGGACGGCGAGGGCCGCGGCGGCGGCCTCGTAGTCGGCAGCGATGGACGGATCCAGCACGGTCCAGCCCTCCGGGGCCAGGGCGACGCCGGACAGCTCACCGACGGCGTCGATTTTCGCCGCGATGAGGGCGTCGTACGGGGCCACGATCTGCGCGCCGCGGCCGCTCTCCTCGACCGCGTGCCGGCCCAGGTAGACCTTGTAGCCGTTGTCCTGCGGCGGGTTGTGGCTGGCGGTGACCATCACGCCGCCGTCGCACTCCAGCGCCCGCACCGCATAGGCGAGCAGCGGGGTGGGCAGGGCGGACGGCATCAGGAAAGTCTCCACACCGGCGGCGGTGAGGATGGCGGCGGTTTCTTCCGCGAAGATGTCCGAGTTGTGCCGGGCGTCGTAGCCGACGACGGCGCGCGGCCGGGTGCCGGGGGCGGCCTGGGCGACGGCGTCGGTGAGGAAGGCCGTGAACCCCGCGGCGGCGCGGCGCACCACCACGCGGTTCATCCGGTTCGGGCCGGGGCCGAGGGCTGCACGCAGGCCCGCGGTGCCGAACTGGAGGGTGCCGTTGAAACTGTCGGCGAGCTCCTGGCGGGCCGAGGCGGCGCCGTCGTCAGCGAGCCGGACCAGCTCGGTCAGGGCGGCGGCGGTGGCGGGATCCGGGTCCTGGGCGGCCCAGGTCCGGGCGTCGCTCAGCAGGCGGGTGAGGTCGGCAGCAGAAGACGTCATAGGAACCAAACTAGTGCCAATCGCCGCGGATGCCTCCCCGACAAGCGAGAGTCCGCCTTACAGATCGGTCACAACCGTCTTGCCCGCCAGGCCTTGACAGCCATTTTTCCGGACACGTAGCGTCTGGAATATGAAGATGGGCCGTGGGGTGGAGTGGGCCGTGCACAGCTGCGTCAACATGGCGTGGACGCCGGCCGGCGAGGCGGTCAACAGTGCCCGGCTCGCGGGGTACTACAAACTCCCGGGCGCCTACCTCAACAAGCAGCTCCAGGCGCTGGTCCGCGCCGGGATCCTCGGCTCCGTCTCCGGCCCCCGCGGCGGGTTCCACCTGGCGCGCAGGCCGGAAAACGTCACCGTCCTGGACATTGTCCTGGCCCTGGAAGGGCCCGGACCGGTGTTCCGCTGCGAAGGCATCCTGGGCAACGTTCCCGATGCCGACACGGAGCACAACTTCGTCCGGACCTGCCTGATCTCCCAGACCATGCGCCAGGCCGAACTCGCCTGGCGGCAGGCGCTGGCCCGGCAGACCATCGCCGGGATTGCAGACTCGATGGAGCGGCGGTACCCCCAGGACAGGGCGAAAGCGGTGCGCTACCTCGCGCCCGGGGGCTGATCCCTTAGAGCTTGGCGATGATCTCGGCGAGCAGTTTGGAGATGCGCGGTCCCGCGGCCTGCCCGGCTTCGAGGACTTCCTCGTGGCTCAGCGGCACCGGGCTGATGCCGGCGGCGAGGTTGGTCACGAGCGAAATGCCGAAGACCTCCATGCCCGCGTGGCGGCCGGCGATGGCCTCGAGCGCGGTGGACATGCCCACCAGGGACGCGCCGATCCGCTTGGCGTACTGCACCTCCGCAGGGGTTTCGTAGTGCGGGCCGGTGAACTGGGCGTAGATGCCTTCGTCCAGTGTGGGGTCGACTTCGCGGGCCAGGCCGCGGATCCGCGAGGAGTACAGGTCGGTGAGGTCCACGAAGGTGGCGCCCTCGAGCGGTGAGGTGGCGGTGAGGTTGATGTGGTCGCTGATCAGCACGGGGGTGCCGGGAGTCCAGTCCTCGTTGAGGCCACCGCACCCGTTGGTCAGGACGAGGGTCTTGCAGCCGGCCGCCGCGGCGGTGCGGACCCCGTGGACGACGGCGCGGACGCCTTTGCCTTCGTAGTAATGGGTGCGGGCGCCCAGGACCAGGGCGCGCTTGCCCTCCTTGGTCAGCACGGAGCGGATCGTGCCGACGTGGCCCACCACCGACGGGGAGGAGAAACCGGGGACCTCGTCCGCGGAGAGGGTGGCGGTGGTTTCGCCGATCAGGTCGGCGGCGTCGGCCCAGCCCGAGCCGAGTACCAGCGCGACGTCGTGCGCGTCGATGCCGGTCTCTTCGGAGATGTAGTCGGCGGCGGCGCGGGCGGCGTCGAAGGGGTCCGTGTTCAGGAATTCTGTTGTACTCACCGGTACAAGTTATCCTGCCGGCGGCGTGCTGCCCAGCACCGTGGGCTGTGTGGTGCCGGGTGTGGTGAGGACCCGGATTCTTGGTGGTGCCGGTCCAAATGGTGGACAATGGCTGATTGTGACTACGCATCCCGATTTCAGCTCACCCCGCATCGCAATCCTGGGCGGAGGGCCCGGCGGCTACGAAGCTGCCATGGTCGCCGCCTCCCTTGGCGCGAAGGTCACCATCATCGAACGGGCGGGGCTCGGCGGCTCCGCGGTGCTGACCGACGTCGTGCCGTCCAAGACGCTCATTGCGACGGCGGACCTGATGACCCGCGTCGGCGAGGCCGGCGAGCTGGGCGTCAAGTTCGACCTCGACGGCGGCGACTGCACCCCGACGATGCGCGCTGACCTCAAGCACATCAACGATCGCCTGCTGCGCCTGGCCCGGCAGCAGTCTGCCGACATCCAGAAGGGCCTGGAGAACCAGGGCGTCCGGATCATGCTCGGCTCCGGCAGGATGCTGGACAGCCACACCATCGAGGTCCTCACCGCCGACGGCACGGAAATCATTGAGGCGGACGCGATCCTGCTGGCCGTCGGCGCCCACCCGCGCGAGCTGCCCACCGCCCGCCCGGACGGCGTCCGGATCCTGAACTGGGCCCAGATCTACAACATGGACGAACTCCCCGAGGACCTGATCGTGGTCGGCTCCGGCGTGACCGGCGCCGAGTTCGCCTCCGCCTACAACGGCCTCGGGTCCCGGGTCACCCTGATTTCCAGCCGCGACCGGGTGCTGCCCGGCTCGGACACCGACGCCGCCGAGGTCCTGGAGGGCGTCTTCGAACGCCGGGGCGTGAAGGTGCTCTCCCGCGCCCGCGCCGAGACCGTCGAGCGCACCGAGGACGGCGTCATCGTTACCCTCGGCGACGGGTCCAAGGTCACCGGCAGCCACTGCCTGGTCGCCGTTGGCTCCATCCCGAACACCGCCGGGATCGGCCTCGAGGAGGCCGGTGTGGCGCTCACGGAGAGCGGCCACATCAAGGTCGACGGCGTCTCCCGCACCACCGCGCCGAACATCTACGCCGCCGGCGACTGCACCGGCGTGCTGGCGCTCGCTTCCGTGGCCGCGATGCAGGGCCGGATCGCGATCGCCCACTTCCTGGGCGACAGCGTGATGCCGCTCAAGCTGCACCAGGTCGCGTCCAACATCTTCACCTCGCCCGAGATCGCGAATGTGGGCGTCTCCGAGGCCGAGATCGAGTCCGGCAAGTACCAGGCCGACATCGTGAAGCTCTCGCTGCGCAGCAACGCCCGCGCCAAGATGCGCAACCACCGCGACGGCTTCATCAAGATCTTCGCCCGCAAGGGCTCCGGCACCGTGATCGGCGGGGTCGTGGTGGGTCCGAACGCCTCCGAGCTGATCTTCGCGATCTCCCTCGCGGTCACCCAGAAACTGCACGTCGACGACGTCGCCAGCACCTTCACGGTGTACCCGTCGCTGAGCGGTTCGATCTCCGAAGCGGCCCGGCGCCTGCACGTGCACATGTAGCCTCCGGTCTAACGGAGACACAAAAGGACCCGGCGGCAGCTGCCGCCGGGTCCTTTTGTGCCTCCGCTGGAACGGGTCCGGCGCTAGAACGGGTACGGGGCGATGTCCGGCCGGACGGTGAGCCACTGGATTTCGGTGAAGGACTCCATGTTGGCGTGGTGTCCGCCGATCCGGGAGCCGTTGCCCGAGCTCTTCATCCCGCCGAACGGTGAGTTCGCCTCGTCGGACACCGTCTGTTCGTTGATGTGGACCTTGCCGGAGTCGAGCTGGTCGGCGATGGTCATCGCCATGCCGACGTCGCCCAGGATGCCGATGGAGAGGCCGTACTCGTTGCCGTTGGCCAGTGCCACGGCTTCCTCCACGGTGGAGAACTTCATGACCGGGGCCACGGGACCGAAGATCTCGTCCTTCCACGCCGGGCTGGCCACGTCCAGGTCGGCGAGGACGGTGGGCTGGTAGAACCTGCCGTCGTGTGTGCCGCCGGCGGCCAGCCGTGCCCCGCCCTGCACCGCATCCTGGACGATCGAATCGACCCGGTGCAACTGCTTCTCGTCGATGATGGGGCCCAAGGCCACGGTCCCGCTCTTCGGATCGCCGACCGGAAGATGCGCGGCCTTCTCCGCGAGGGCGCTGACATAGTCGTCGTAGATGTCGTCGTGGACGATGTGGCGCCCGGCGGCCATGCAGATCTGGCCCTGGTGCATAAAGGACCCGAAGGCCGCCGCGGAGGCGGCCTTGGGCAGGTCTGCGCCCGGCAGCACGATGAGCGCGTTATTCCCGCCGAGTTCCAGGTGCGCGCGCTTGAGCAGCCGCCCGGCCGTCTCGCCAATCTTCCGGCCGGCCGCCGTCGAGCCGGTGAAGGCGATGACCCTGACCTCGGGTGCCTCGACGACGGCGGCGCCGATGTCGGCCCCGCCCGGCAGCAGTGACAGGAGTCCGGGCGGGAGTCCGGCTTCCTCGAAGATCCGCACCAGGGTGACCCCGCCGCAGACCGCGGTCCGGGGGTCCGGCTTGAGCAGCACGGCGTTGCCGAGAGCCAGCGCGGGGGCGACGGCGCGGATCGAGAGGATCAGCGGGAAGTTGAACGGCGCAATCACGGACACGACGCCGACCGGACGTCGGCGGGCGAAGGACCAGCGGTTCTCGTTTGAGGTGAGCACGTCCCCGGCGGGGAGGGAGGGCAGCGCCGAGGCGTCGTAGCATTCGTTGGCGGCGATGTGCGTTTCCAGCCCCGCCTTGGGCGGAATGCCGCCGGACTCGCGCACGATCCAGTCCTGGATCTCGGCCGCATGCTCCTCCCAGAGCAGCCCGGCGCGGCGCAGTACGGCGGCGCGGTCCTCGGGGTTCAGTTTCGCCCAGTCCTTCTGGGCGGCCGCCGCCGTCGTCGCGGCTTCACGGACGTCCGCCACGGACGCCAGGCCATAGCTGCCCAGCGTCCCGCCGGTGGCAGGTTCGACTGCGTCGGCTGTCCCGCCGCCGCCCGGGCGCCAGCCGTTGAGGTAGATCTTGCCCTCCCAGAGGGAGGAGTCGAGCAGGGACATGTCCTGTCCTTTCGTGGGTATACGTCGTGCCGCACCGCCGGCCGACTGTGAACCGGGCCGGGCCTTTGTACATCACATGCCGCCGGGCCGCGGCCGTCAAGGGCGCGGTGCGCTTTCGAGACGGCGGGGACGTTCGGCCCTACCTGTTGCCAGTGCCGCGGGGACACAGTGGAACATGGCCAAGATCTATCTCCCGTACGGGAGCGTTGAAGGACAGACAGCCCAGATTGCGGAATACATCGCCGAGCTGATCCGGGCCCACGGGCACCAGGCAGAGGCGGCGGACCTCAAGCGCTCCGGGGACACCTTTCCGGGCGGGTTCGACGGCGTCATCGTTGCCGCCTCGGTGCATATGGGCAAGCATGAGAAGTTTGTGGCCGACTTTGTCCGGAAAAACCGCGGTGAGCTGGAGCGTCTCCCGTCCGCCCTGATTTCGGTCAGCCTGGCCGCCCACGGCGACGAGCAGAGCGCGGAGAGCTACGTTGAGAAGTTCGAGGAGGAAACCGGCTGGCATCCTGCCCATGTCGGGATGTTCGCCGGCGCCCTGCTCTACACCCACTACAACTTCATCACACGCCAGCTGATGAAGAAGATCACTAAGGACAAGGGGTCCCCGGACCTGGATACGGGCCGCGACTACGTCTATACCGAGTGGGACGGCGTGCGGCGGTTCACCGAAGACTTCCTGGCGGGATTTACTGCCCCGCCGCGTCAGGCGCAGGCTTAGCCTCGATCCACCGGTTGTGTTTGATGGGGCGGGGTCGTTCTGATCTAGGTCTGGGTTCGGTCGGTGGGCATGACGGGGTTCCCGGCCTTGCTGCCGGTGGTGTTCCGTG